>NZ_JUEI01000022.1:0-192807 GCF_000802655.2 Paenibacillus sp. IHB B 3415
GAATTTCCGGGAATGTAGCAGCTTGAAAATCGACTTTTTCAACAGTCTGAGAGAATCCATCTATTTACGGTTGCCGCGGCAGCCCGGCTCATGCGAGTATTGCTTCAAGCCGCTTTAGCCATCGCTTTAGCCGCTTCTTCACCGTTATCGCCGCTTCACCGTTATCGTCTCTTTTCCTGTTGTATAGTTTCCTAAACAACAAGAAAGCCCCCGGCTGCACCGCTTAGGCGGAACAACCGGGGGCTATTTTCAATAATGCTAACTAACCCAATACAACTACAACCTGGTGAACCGCACCGTCGCCCACAGGAGCGATGATGTTGCCTTCAACAGCAGCACCGTCGAGAGTCAGGCTGGCCACGCCTTTGGAGACATGGTTCGGGTTCTGGATCGAGATGACATAAGTGTCGCCGCGGAAGACGCGGGTAATCTCGAAGCTGTCCCACTCCGTAGGAATACAAGGATCAACCTTCAGACCGGCAAAGTCAGCCTGGATACCGAGGATGGACTGTGTAATCGCTACATAGTTCCATGCCGCTGTACCTGTCAGCCAGGAGTTTTTCGCTTCCCCGTGACGTACCGCATCTTTACCGGCAATCATCTGCGAGTACACGTAAGGTTCCATACGGTGAACTTCGCTGATGTCCTCCAGGTAAGCCGGAGCAATTTTTTTATAGATTTCGAAGGCTCTGTCGCCGTGACCAAGAACCGTTTCAGCGATCATGATCCATGGGTTGTTGTGGCAGAAAATACCGGCATTTTCTTTGTAGCCCGGAGGGTACGTAGAAATTTCACCCAGGTTCACGTAGTACTTGGAGTAAGGAGGCTGCTGCAATACGATACCGTAGTCCGTATCCAGACGTTCCTGCACGGAAGTCAGGGCACGGGCTGCTTCGCCGTTCTCCACACCGATACCCGCCATTACACACATCCCCTGCGGCTCGATGAAGATCTGGCCTTCCTCGTTCTCCTTGCTGCCGATCTTGTCGCCGTAGTGGTCATAAGCGCGCAGGAACCAGTCGCCGTCGAAGCCGTGGGACAGGGTAATGGCACTCATGTTCTCGATCTTCGCAACCGCATCAGCAGCTACATCATCCAGTCCGCGCATGCGGCAGATTTCAGCATAGTCCGGTCCAACGAAGACGAACAGACCTGCGATGAACACGGATTCTGCTACGCCGCCTGCGATATTCTCAGTTGTCTGGAACGATTCGCCCGGCTCAGTGGAGAAGCAGTTCAGGTTCAGACAGTCATTCCAGTCCGCGCGTCCGATCAGCGGCAGGCCGTGAGGTCCGAGGTTATTCGTTACATGCTCGAAGCTCAGCTTCAAGTGCTCGAACAGGGTAGCCGTGTGATCCGGATTGCTGTCAAAAGGAACCTGCTCATCAAGGATCGAGTAGTCGCCGGTTTCCTTGATATAGGCAGCAGTACCCGAAATCAGCCAAAGCGGATCATCGTTGAAGCCGGAGCCGACTTCGTTGTTGCCCTTCTTGGTAAGCGGCTGATACTGGTGATACGCGCTGCCGTCAGGGAACTGGGTAGCGGCGATATCAAGAATACGTTCTCTGGCACGCTCTGGAATCTGGTGGACGAAGCCGAGCAAGTCCTGGTTAGAGTCGCGGAAGCCCATACCGCGGCCGATTCCGGATTCGAAGTACGAAGCGGAACGGGACATGTTGAAGGTAACCATACACTGGTACGGATTCCAGATGTTAACCATCCGGTTCAGCTTGTCGTCACCGCTCTGGATCTGATATTTGGACAGCAGGTTATCCCAGTGTGCAGCCAGTGTAGCCAGGGCAGCATCTACCTGGGCATCTGTAGCGAACTGATCGATTACAGCCTGCGCAGGTTTTTTGTTGATAACGTTCAGGGATTCCCATTTCTCATCTTCCGGGTTCTCAATATAGCCGAGTACGAAGATGAAGCTTTGCTCTTCACCTGGTTCCAGTGTGATTTCCAGTGCGTGGGAGCCGATTGGCGACCAGCCGCTGGCCACAGAGTTGGTAGCTTCACCGGCAGCAACTGCCTGCGGAGCGTCCAGTCCATTGTACATACCCACGAAGGATTCGCGGTCGGTATCGAAGCCGGCGATTTCCTTGTTTACTGAATAGAAAGCGTAGTGGTTTCTGCGCTCACGGTATTCGGTTTTGTGATAGATGACGGAATCCTTCACTTCAACTTCACCGGTGCTGAGGTTACGCTGGAAGTTTGTCATATCATCATTGGCATTCCACAGACAGAATTCGGCAAAGGAGAACAGCTTAACCGTCTTCTTCGCGTCGCCAGTGTTCTTAACGATCAGGCGGTGTACTTCAGCATTGTGGCCCATTGGTACAAAAGCGAGTTGATTAACGGAAATTCCGTTACGCTCACCAGTGATTGAAGTGTAGCCAAGACCATGGCGGCATTCGTAGAAGTCCAGATCGCGTTTTACCGGCATCCAGCCCGGGGTCCAGAAATCACCGTCATCATACAGGTAGTAGTAGCGGCCGCCTGTATCCAGCGGAATATTGTTATACCGGTAACGGGTAAGTCTTCTCATGCGCGCATCGCGGTAGAAGGTATAACCACCGGCAGTATTAGAGATGAGGCCGAAAAATTGCTCGTTGCCGAGGTAGTTGATCCATGGGTAAGGTGTTTTTGGGGTGTTGATTACATACTCTTTGCGAGTGTCGTCAAAAGTTCCGAATTTCATTAGAGACAAGTCTCCTTTCAATTGTGAACGCGCGTTTACAAAGCTGAGAAAAAATCCCCTCGGGGTAAGGGATTTTTCTGTATACTAATACATTACTGCTTCGGCGGCTGGCAGGAATCTCTTGCCACCAGACGCGCCGGGAAACTGATCGTGCTGAAGGTCGGCTGCTGTGAATCGCACAGCTCGATGACCTTCTCGACAGCGGCCTTGGACATTTCGTAAATCGGCAGACGGACGGAGGTCAGCTTGGGATGAATCCGGGAAGCGAGCTGCACATCATCAAACCCCGCGATAGACATATCCTCCGGCACGGAAATGCCATGCTCGGAGAACGCTTCCATCGCCGAAATAGCCATATCATCATTGGAGGAGAAGAACGCAGTCGGCAGCGGGCCGCCGGAATTCAGCAGCTTCTTAACCTCTTCATAGGCGGTTTCCTTGAGGAAATCACCCTGTAGGATGAAATCCTCATTCAACGAAAGCCCATGACGCTTCAGTGTATCCTCATATGCCATATAGCGTTCCCGTCCGGAGTATGTGTTCATCCGTCCGCAGATCATGCCAATTTCTTCATGGCCGAGACCGATCAGGTACTCAATGGCTTCAACCGTACCCTCATAGTCCTTGGAATTCACTATAGCCAGATGATTGCGATCCAGATGCTCCGACATAATCTCCGAAATGTCATAATCAATCAGCACAAGCGGCGAGTCGAGACCGACCATTTCCCGTACAATCCCGATATCCTTCTGGGTGCCGACTATAATGCCGCCGTCAATCCGTTTCTGCAGGAAAGCCTGCTTCACCTTCAGGAAGTCGTCGGGAGAATATACGGTATGAATCAGAACATAACAGCCGCGGGCATTCGCCGTGTCGACAACGGCATCGACGAACGGGGCGAAGTAGTTATTCTGATAGATTCGCGTCGCGTTCTCTTTCTCGTTCATGCTGATTGCAAAAAGCCCGATCGTATCGGTCTTCTTGCCGGCCAGAGCCCGGGCGAAGCTGTTAGGCTCGTACTGATGCTGTTCAATCACCTTCAGCACCTTGGCCCGGGTCTCCTCAGGGACATTGGAATAGTTGTTGATCACACGGGATACTGTGCTTCGCGAAACCCCGGCTAGCTTGGCAATATCTTCGCTTCGCATGGTGTACCCCCTCTATTGTAAACGCGCGTTTATGAATTCATTGTAAAATAAACCGGCGCGAAAATCAATCGTCCGCCCAAACAATTTTGCCTTGAAACATAAGAAAGATTAGTTTTACGCCAAACTTTATCCTTCAATTTCTCGCTGAAACGAATCCCGCCCTTGAAGACGGAATAGCCGTTTCCACTTGCCGGATTCTCCGATCTGCGTTACAAATAAATGCATCAGGAAAAAAGAGATGCTGGAAAGGACGAAATAGATGATTATACGGGAAATAGATTCGCAGTTACGCAGGGAGAAGGAGGGATTACTATTTTTTACTCGTTAAAAAACCGCCTGATCGCGTTCTTCGTTGTGCTGCTGGTACTATCCTTCGGCACGATGTCGCTGCTGCTGTTCAACCAGTCACGCTCCATCATCCGCTCCTATATCGAATCCTCGGCACTGGAGAAAATGGACGAGTACGGCTCATTTATTAACATGGCCCTGCAGCAGAGCTATGACTTGTCCTCTCTGGTCTACAACAGCGATATCACCCAGAGGTGGGACGCCCAGCTGTCCAATCCGGCTTCAACCGAAGGGCAGAAGATGCTCTCCAATATCACCATGAGCAAGTTCCTGACCCAGACCACCAACAATTATTCGATTGTCTCCTCAGTGACCATCTACCGTCAGGAAGGGATGCGGATCGGTGCCGATAACCAGGTGGTTACGGATGCCTCGTTCAAGCAGGAGACGTGGTACCGCAATTTCATTGAACACAGCAATCACTGGGTTCCGGCCCATACGGATCAGGTGGAGATTAAGGGAGCCAAGCCGTATGAGGTGGTAAGCCTGCTGCTGCCGATCGGGATTTTTGAGCCTTCGCTGGCCAAAAATGTGATGAAGGTCAATATCAAGGCGGACTTCCTGCTGGAGCCGCTGAATCGTATACATCTCGGTGAAAGCGGTACCATTTTTCTGCTTAACCAGCAGGGTAATCCCATTCTGTCACAGCAGGAGTACAGCACTTATCCTGAAGCGGCGGCGGAGGTCCGGCGGGTCCGTGCAGGCAAAGCCGCGCAAGGCGTTGTCTACCTGAAGGATCAGAAGGGCGCTACACATATTCTGGTCTACAAAAAGCTGGCAATCACCAACTGGCTGCTGGTCGGTTTTGTCTCTGAACAGGATCTGTATGTCAAGCTGTTCAAGCTCCGCAACAGCATTATTGTATTCGCTTCCCTGATGCTGATTGCCGCCTTTGTGCTGGCTTACTGGATTTCTTACGGTATTACCAAGCCCCTGTCCCGTCTGGTGTCGGCCATGCGGCATGTCCAGAAGGGGGATTTCGCCCAGGCCGAGCGGCTCACTCCGCCGGAACGCAGGATACGGAACGAGGTAGACTACGCAACCGACACCTTCCGGAGTATGGTCAAACAGCTGAGGCATCTGATAAGGACCGAGTTTGAACAGAAGCTGCTGCGCCAGCAGGCAGAATATAAAGCACTACTGATGCAGATCAATCCCCACTTCCTGTTCAATACGCTGGAGCTGATGAGCAGCCTGGCTATCCAGCAGCGGACGAAGGAGACGGTTACGGTCATTGAGTCACTCGGCAAAATGCTCAGGTTCTCGCTGCGCATTAGCGAGGATCTGATCCCGCTGCGCGAGGAACTGAAGTATGTACGCTATTATATGTCCATTCTGGACATCCGCTTCGGCCCGGGTCTCGATCTGCGGATCGAAGAGCAGGGCGAGCTTGACGATCTGGAAATCGTCAAGTTCCTGCTCCAGCCGCTGATCGAGAATGCGGTGAAGTACAGCTTCATTCACCAGGCGAATGCCAGGGTGCTGATCACGGTAAGACAGGACAAGGACAGGCTGTATCTTGCTGTCGCTGATAACGGCATCGGAATGGCCCCGGAGCTGCTCCGTGAGCTGAATGATCGGGCCATGCGCCAGCAGCTGGAGCAGCTTCTGCAGAGCAAGACCCATCAGATTGGACTTCGTAATGTGCTGGCCAGATGCCGGCTCTACTATGGCGATTTATTCAGCTTCAGGATAGATTCAAGCGAACAGCAGGGCACCAGCATCGAACTGAGTCTGCCCATTCAGAGGAGGAATGAAGATGTATCGCGTATTGATTGTGGATGATGAGCCGGAAATCCGTCAGGGCTTGCGGCTCAAGGCAGACTGGGCGGGCCTGAATCTGTCAGTGATCGGTGAGGCAGGGAATGGCATGGAGGCAATGGAGCGGCTGGCTTGTGAGGCGGTAGACATCGTAATCACGGATATGAACATGCCTGTTATGAACGGCGTGTCTTTCCTAGAGGATTGCCGCAGGCTCTATCCGGAGCTGAAGCTGATTGTAATTACCGGCTATGAGGATTTTCATTACGCCAGAGCGGCTGTCCGTAATCAGGCGCGAGATTATCTGCTGAAGCCGGTAGCTGCCGATGAGTTGATGGCCGTCCTGCGGAAAGTGAAGGAGGAGCTGGACCGGGAACGCAATGACCGTGATCAGCAGTCCGTAATCCAGTGGCGGCTATCCCAGTATTACAAGGAGATGAAAGAGCATTTGCTTGTCCAGCTTGTCAAGGAAGACGTAGGGCAGGTGAATGCGCTGAAGGAGCGTGCCGCACTGTTTGAGCTGGGCGGATGGGATTCGGCAGGAGTGCATTTTGCAACTGCCGGACTCAGAGAACGGACGGGGGAGGCTCCGCAGCTGCCTGAGCGTACGCCCGGCATGCTGCGCCTGCCTTTTGAGCTGCTGGGCAGGGAATTCGTGGGCAGATACGGCAGCGGCTGCTTGGTGTTCCGCGATCCGAACTATCCCGGACTGGTTCACTATATTCTGCAGGAGGGTCTGACGGATATGCCGCAGTTCTGTGCAGATTTGGCTGCTTGTATCTCTGCACATCTGGGTTTTGCTCCTGTCATCGGCTATTGCGGCGTCAAGCACGGATTCCGCCAGTGGAAGGAAGGCTATATGGAGTCTCTGCTGGCCTGGAACCTCTCGGAGAATGCAGCTTACCCGCTGGCTGAAGGAAAGTCAGAGCCGGGAGCAGTGCTTACAGAGGAGCTGACACGGACTCTGCGCCGCCTGCTGATTCAGGGGGAGTGGAGCTGCTTCGGCCAAACGGTCCGGCAGGAGCTTCAGCAGGCATTCTCCCAGTCACGTTCCCGTTTCGTGAAGCTGATCTTTCAGCTCTAT
This sequence comes from Paenibacillus sp. IHB B 3415, assembly GCF_000802655.2. Lineage (NCBI taxonomy): Bacteria > Bacillati > Bacillota > Bacilli > Caryophanales > Paenibacillaceae > Paenibacillus > Paenibacillus sp. IHB B 3415. Next base: position 7,040 of record NZ_JUEI01000022.1, read on the forward strand.
CTGCTTGTGGACGGAGCGGATGGAGCGGCCGCACATGGGACCGGTCATGCCCAGCAGCTGTGGCTCCATCCGGAGATGGTCCATAAGCTTGACTCAGTAGACAAGGCGGAGCAGTTCCTGCTGGAGCTGGCCGGACGTGCACACCGTCAACTGCAGGAAGCAGGGGACCCTGATGATTCGGTGATCCGCACTGCGACGCAGTATATCGACGGCAATTACATGTATGATCTGAATTTGACCCAGCTGGCTAAACGGTTCAATTACAATTCATCCTATTTCTCGGAGCTGTTCAAAGCCAAGGTAGGCCGCAGCTTCATGGCCTATCTGACCGACATCCGGATGGCCCAGGCCACCCATCTGCTGGTGAGCACAACCCTTGGTCTATGGGACATTGCCGAGCTTACCGGGTTCTCGAATGCCAGCTATTTCAGCTCCAAATTCAAAAAGATGTACGGGATCGCCCCTTCAGACTTCCGCCTGAACCCACCTGAAAAATTCAATAGTGAGCAGCCGAAGAAATAGCATTCAAGCGGGCTGCGCTACTTTCTATAATGAGCCTATATCCATTTAAGAAGGAGAAGGCGCATATGAAGACTGCACACAAATCGGCTTTATGGAGAAGAAGCGGCACCGCTTACCTGTTCCTGCTTCCCTGGCTGATCGGCTTTTTCGGACTCACACTTGGCCCCATGCTGGGATCCTTTTATCTGTCCCTGACCAAGTACAACCTGCTCAATGCCCCGGTATGGCTGGGCTTTGACAATTACAGGCACATTTTCACGGCAGACGAATACTTCTACAAATCTCTTAGTGTGACTTTTAAATACGTGCTTTTTTCGGTTCCGCTCAAAATGGCCTTCGCCCTTCTGGTCGCCGTCGTCTTGAACAAAGGCATCCGGGCGCTGGGCATCTACAGAACGGTATACTACATTCCTTCCCTGCTGGGAGGAAGTGTGGCCATCGCCATCGTATGGCGGCAGATTTTTGACGGGGAAGGCCTGATCAACCACTTTTTAAGCTGGTTCGGGATTGAAGGTCCGGCCTGGATCGCCCATCCGAGCTACATTCTCTCCACCATCGTTACCTTGTCTGTCTGGCAATTTGGTTCTGCGATGGTCATATTCCTGGCCGGAATCAAGCAGATTCCTGCGGACCTGTACGAAGCGGCACAGGTGGACGGGGCCGGTAAGCTGCGGCAGTTCGGCAAAATAACGCTGCCCATGCTGTCACCGGTAATCTTTTTCAACCTGGTCATGGGGATTATCAACTCCTTCCAGGTGTTTACCCCGGGGTATGTCATTGGGGACGGACGCGGCGGTCCGGTAAATTCAACGCTGTTCTATACGCTCTATCTGTATCTGAAAGGCTTCTCATTCTTCGATATGGGCTATGCCGCCGCTCTGGCGTGGATCATGCTGATCATCATCGGCCTGTTTACCTCGATTGTGTTCGTGACCTCCAGGTTCTGGGTGTTCTACGGCGACGGAAAGGACGGGCGATAAATCATGGCTGAACAAAAGACGATTTTTAAGCTCGGCAAGCATGGTCTCATTATTCTGTTTGGGCTGCTGATGCTCTATCCGGTGCTGTGGCTGCTGTCGAGTTCCTTTAAACCGAATGAGCTGATCTTCTCTGATCCCGGTCTGTGGCCGGCGAGGTTTACACTGGAGAACTATGTGAATGGCTGGAAGGGGCTTCAGGGCATCTCGTTCAGCCGCTTTTTCCTCAATTCGGCAACGATCTCCGTGCTGTCGGTGATCGGCAATATTCTCACCTGCTCTTTGGCGGCTTACGCGTTCGCCCGGCTGGAGTTCCGTCTCAAGAGTGTGCTGTTTGCCTGCATGCTGGTGACAATTATGCTTCCTTACCATGTGCTGCTGATTCCGCAATATATTATTTTCAGCAAGCTGGACTGGGTGAACACCTACTTACCTCTGATCGTACCGAAATGGCTGGCGCATGACTCGTTCTTCGTGCTGCTGATGATCCAGTTTATCCGCGGCATTCCGAAAGAGCTGGATGAAAGTGCAACCATAGACGGCTGCGGACAAGGTCAGCTGTACTTCCGGATTATTATTCCGCTGCTGGTTCCGGCGCTGATCACAACGGCTATCTTTACTTTTATCTGGACGTGGGATGATTTCTTCAGCCAGATGATCTATTTGAGCCGGATCAATCTGTTCACCGTTCAACTGGGCATACGTTCACTCTATGATCCCTCCGGATCATCCGACTGGGGCGCGCTCCTGGCGATGTCCGTGCTCTCGCTTGTGCCGATCATGACTATCTTTCTTCTCTTTCAAAAGCATTTCCTGGAGGGCATCGCTACGACCGGTTTGAAATGACGGGCTCTACTGAAATGCAGACCCGAAAAAACCACTAGCGGAGACCCGAAGAAATGAAATTCAACTCCGGTCAAGAAATGATTAGGATGGGAATGCAAGCGATTACAAAAATTCTTGGGGGGACATTTCGATGAAAAAAACGTTGAGCCTTACACTGGCCGTATTGCTGCTGGCCGCAACGACCGCTTGTTCGGGTGGCAACAATGGCAAACCGGCAGCCGGCAGCCCGGACACTGCAGAGCCATCTGTGGATCAGGTCGAGCTGCGGATTATGTGGTGGGGCGATCAGAAGCGGGCAGACAAGACAAACGAGGCACTGCGCAAATTCGAGGAGAAGTATCCGAATATTAAAGTGGTCGGGGAGTTCGCGCCAAACTCCGGGTATTTTGACAAGCTGAACACCCAGCTGGCTTCGGGGACAGCGCCGGATGTATTTTTCCTCGGAGGCAACGTAACGGATTACGCGGATAAAGGGGTACTGCTGGATCTTCAGCCGTATGTCGGCAAAGAGCTCGATCTGACGGATATGGATCAGACCATGGTGGAATACGGAACGCTGGGAGGCAAGCTGGTTCATATCTCTGCCGGAGCGAATGCCAGAGGGATGGTCGTCAACACCGAGCTGTTCAAAAAAGCCGGAATGGACATTCCTGCGGACGGCTGGAGCTGGGAAGATTACGCCCGGATCAGCAAGGAAATCTCCGGGAAGCTGGGTAAGGGCTATTACGGCACCTACAACTTTACAGTTGAGGGCATGGACATTTATATGAAGCAGCGCGGCAAGCAGGTCTATGATATGGAGAAAGATGCTCTGGGCTTCGAACAGCAGGACGCCGAGGACTGGTTCAACTACTGGAACGACATGTCTAAAAACGGCGGGATGGTTACACCGTCCCTGCAGGTATCGAATCCTCCTGGAGACACAAGTAAATCACTGGTAGTCACCGGCAAAGTGGCGATGAGCCTGATTCCGTCCAACCAGTTCGCCGCCCATCAGAATCTGATCCAGGATACACTGACGATGGTTCAGGTTCCGCGTGGTCCTAAAGGAACAGGTGTCGTATTCGAATCCAGCCAAGGCTTGTCCGGATACGCGAAGACGGAGCATCCGAAGGAAGTAGCCACACTGATGAACTACTGGATCAATGACCCCGATGCCGCGCAGATTCTCGGCAGTGACCGCGGAGTCCCTGTTACCTCCAAAATGCGTGACCTCCTGATGAAGGATGCCACTCCGCTGGAGCAGACCGTATACGACTTCACGAGCCGGGTGTCTGAGGCGACGAAGAAGGAGCCTTTTGCCATCAGCTACAATCCGCCAAGCTTCACCGAGTTCACCAAGCTGGCTGAAACCGCTGTGCAGGAAATCGGTTTCGAGCAGAAGGATGTGAAGCAGGGAGTGGAGGATTTCTATAAAGGAGCTACGCAAATTTTTGGCAGCAAATAAGGTATTTACCGGAAGCAGACTGCCCGGGCAGTCTGCTTCTCTGTCTTGGGAGAGAAGAGAAGATACAGGAGGGAAAGTGCATGACCAGGGACTTATTACAACAGCTCCGGGGAGTAACGGCTGATGACCGGATCGGAGTGCTCAAGAAGGCGGCAGACCATGGCGCTATGGAGCAATGGAGGCAGTCGGGAGTTGCTTTTGCCGCCTCCTCGGAAGCGATGGAGAATGTCTATTACTCCGGATTGTATAAGCTTATGGATTGTATCGTGCCGATGGACGGCAATGGCCATGTTCTGCATGAAGGAGGTGTCTATCTCGGCAGCTGGCTGGAGAGCACGGGAACCATCAGCGCTGAGCTGCTGTCACGCTTTATGCCGGAGGTGGCGGAAGCGACCTTTCGCCTGTTCGCCGATTATCAGCGGGAGGATGGTCTGATCCCATACAAAGTAACCCCTGCGGGGCCTGCTTACCGTCAGATCCAGATGGTGACCCCGCTGGCCCGGAGTGTCTGGAATCATTACGTGCAGAACGGACGCAACAGGATGTTCCTCCGCTCGATGTACCAGGCGATGAGCAAGTTCGACGACTGGCTGGCCAGCCGGCGCGATACACGAGGAACAGGCTGCGTGGAGGCCTTCTGCACCTTTGATACCGGGCATGATCTGTCTCCGCGTTTCTGGCATATTCCGGATACACCCCATCTGGACGATGCGGCGCAATGTAACCCGGATTCACCGCTGCTGCCTTTTCTGGCCCCTGATTTAACAGCCAATGTCTATTGCCAGCGGCAGTATCTGTCCAGAATAGCAGAGGAACTGGGAGAGAGCGGGGCGGAGTGGGGTTCCAAGGCGGCTGCCAGCAGCCAGAGCCTGTTCAATTATTGCTATGACGAAGAAGATCAGTTCTTCTATGACCGTGACCGCGGGGGCCGGTTTGTGCGTGTGCAGTCGGATGTGCTGTTGCGTGTGCTGGCCTGCGAAGTGGGAGACCGCGATTTCTTTGATGCTGCACTCCGGCGTTATCTGCTGAATACCAGCAAGTTCTTCGCCAAATATCCGTTCACCTCCATAGCGATGGACGACCCCCGGTTTGATCCGTTCTCCAGTTACAACACCTGGGGCGGCTCATCCAACTTCCTCAGTATCATCCGCGCGGCGCATGCCTTTGAGCATCACGGGCGTTATGTCGAGCTGACCTGGGTGCTGCTGCCTATTCTCGCTGCGCTGTCGCGGATGACACGCTTTGCCCAGACGTTAAGCCCTTGGACAGGAGAAGAGGGATATACAGAATCGTATTCCCCAGCTATTCTGTGCCTGCTGGATTATGTGGAGCGCCTATGTGGAATTATGCCGGTAGCCGGGGAGGAGCTATGGTTCACCGGACTGCTTCCTTATGATATGGATCATGGCCAGGAGGTGGCCCATGAGACAGGATACCGCCGGGCGGTAGATGGAGCAGTCTATGAGCTGATCACTACCCGCCAGGGGGCAGTGATCTACCGGGACATGGAGGAGTACATGTCCTTTCCGTTTGGAGTCCGTGTAATAACGGACCGGAACGGACAGTTGCTGAAGCTGATCGGGATGAGTATCCACGAAGTCGGGGGCAGCATCTGTTATCAGGGCAAGAGCCTCCCGTTTACGATCAAGGGCAATGAACAGCTGGAATATGCGGACGGCGGGTTCAGCAGCATCAGCGATATTGGAGTGGTGCTGCCGGAATACCGGTAAATAAGTTGAACTTTACGCATTCGCTCCTCCAGTTCCAATATTCACCTTCGTTCCTGTTCACCTAGTGTACTTTCTTAAGTACACCTTATATAAATATTGCTTGCAGCGTGTGTGGTAGAAAGGAGAGTTATAAATGATAGATAACAACAGCTTACAGATCAGAGATCCGTTTGTGCTGCCGCTTGCCGGACAAGGACAGGGACAGGAACTATACTATTTGTATGGCAGCACCGACAGCAATATCTGGGGCAAAGGAACGGGGTTCGACGCCTACACAAGCAAGGATCTGGAGCATTGGGAAGGACCGTTTCCGGTGTTCCGGCCGGAAGCGGATTTCTACGCCGAGCGTAATTTCTGGGCGCCGGAAGTTTATGCCTACGGCCAGAGCTACATCATGTTCGCCACCTTCCGGCGCAAAGACAATGATCTGCTGGGGACGGCTGTGCTTGCTTCGCCGCATCCGCTTGGCCCGTTCAAGCCGCATAGCGAAAGGCCGGTGACCCCGCGGGACTGGAGCTCCCTGGACGGAACGCTCTATATAGATAAGCAGGACCAGCCATGGATGGTCTTCTGCCATGAGTGGCAGCAGACTGGAGACGGGGAGATCTGCGCCATGCGGTTAACGGAGGACCTGCGGAGTGCGGAAGGAGAGCCGGCCGTTCTGTTCCGGGCATCGGAAGCCCCATGGACAACACCGTTTGTATCCAAGCGGTATGCGGATCAGCTCAATTATGTAACCGATGGGCCATTTCTGTTCAGGTCAAGTGACGATGATACGCTGTACCTGCTGTGGGCCAGCTTCATTAATAACACCTATGCGCTGGGCATTGCCCGTTCCGGGAGTGGTGAGATAACCGGACCGTGGATTCATCAGGAGGAGGCTCTCTATCAGAAGGACGGCGGACACGCGATGGTATTCCGGACCTTCGGCGATAAGCTGATGCTGGCGATCCATACACCGAATCAGACTCCCGACGAACGGCCGGTATTTCTGGAGCTGGAAGAAAGTAATGGCGTGATGAGGATGAAGGAATAGGTGTTGGAACGCCATTAAGCAATCTGATTCCTCCGGCTCTGCACCTGACATCGTGCCCGAATGACAGGTTGTCTGCTACGAGACGCTCGCTTCATGTTTAACTGTATTTTGTACAACTAAAGCGGGCGATTTTTGCCCCGTGGGAGTTTTAACTGCACTTCATACAACTAAAAATTACAGCTACGCCGCAAACGAACGCTTTTCTCAATTTTAGTTGTACAGAGTGCACTTATCCTAGCTCATCCGGTTTTTCGCCGTCTTTTAACTGCACGAAATACAACTATTCCTTGTGTTGTCTGCATTGAGATCACGGAAGAATATCATACAGAATCTATTAAATTCTAAATATTTACATGGGAAATTATAGATGATATATTAAAAATGCTCATATAGACCATTTTGAGAGGGAAGGAGACTTGCTTATAGACTCCAATCTGCCGGGTAGTGTGAAGTGCAAATAGTCTGCTGCTCTGTTGAGCCGGACTACGCCAAGCGAGTGCTGTGCGTTTCGTTCAGACCGATTCCCCTATACCCAAAGAATTAAGGAGGATATTAATAAATGCGAAAATTAAAAACGTTGATAGTGTTTCTCTTCGCAGCAAGTTTCTTGTGGGTCTCCGCTCCTTCTGCGCATGCCCTTTCTCTAGCGCCGGGTTTTAATTCGCCAGTAACCCTGACTCTGCAGCCGGGACAAACCACATATTTGCTCTGTACAGCCTCCGCCAAAACGATTAAAGCTGTTGTGGAGAAGCAATCGGATACGGGTAAAGTGACGGGACCTTATTATTTCAACATGAGCAACCGCGGCCAAATCCAAATGGGCACAATGAGTGGTGCCAGTGCTGTGCAGGATCTGTATTTCAGCTATTGGGACGGCAGTGCCGGAAATGCGCTGCTCTACCTGAATGCGACGGATACTACGGTTCCCATCCAGGTGAAAGTGACCTTTTATAATTTAAGCAACTAATATAAGAACAGGCGATAAGCCGTCAAAAGAAAAGATTGCTACTCCATTGCGGAGTAGCAATCTTTTTATGGTTATAGGAGATTATTCAATGTTAATTAAACTTTAAATCACCCCATCTCCCCCGGCAGCATTGTCACATGACTCATTTACAAATAGTTCCACAAGAAATATGCTATCCTTATTTAATACTGAGCAATCACAAGGAGGGCAACTGATGAAAGGGGTCTATCTGAAGTATTTTGGCGTGGCGATCATCGTGCTGGGGGTATTTGCTTGTATTCCAATGGGATTCCATTTGGGCGGTGTGCTTGCTGTTGTTATCTTCCTCGCCGTTTCCTGCATAGCCGGTATGTTTTTTATTGGCTTCGGTGAACTTGTCTATTCCCTGCAGCGCATTGAGTTAGAGATTGCCGGGGAACGTCCGCAGTATGATCCTTTGACCGGACAATATCAGGTACCGCCCAAAGACAACGGCCGCTGATCATGCGCGCACAGTTTGAAATTTAATCTGATTTGTCCAACCTGAACCTTCTTTCTTACATATTCTATGAGTAGTAGATTAGAGAGGAGGTATCACCATGGCAACGATTATTGACACAGGGGCCAGCACTGCGTCAACGGGCAGTCAGACCGTATCGATTCCGATTCTTTCACCGGCAGGCAATCTGATCTTGGCCGAGTTTGGCCTTGCTACTGTAGCTTCAGGGGTTGTATTACTGAGTGCCTCCATCGGATTTCAAACTACGCTCGGCGTACCCAGTGTGGTCTTCACATTGTACCGGGACGGGCAGCCCATCTTCAATATGGGCTCCAGCGGCCTTGCGCTTTTGGCCATTCAGCCTATTACTATTGCTTATATGGATAGAAGTGTCCCCGCTGGTTATCATGCATACAGCTTGGGTGTCGCCAATAACAGCTTGAATATCCTGCTCAATGCAGCCAGTGTTACGGGACCCGTGACATTCTCAGGAACCTCCATCGGATAAAAGAAATGCATAGAACAAACCCGCTGAACTCCGGTCCGGCGGTTTTTTTGAGTGTATATACAAAATGTTCTATACCTATTATGATTTACTTAAAGATTCAGAACTCTATACGAGGAGAGGGGCTGTGAGAAATGATGGCAACAGGTTTTGGGTCATTGCTTGCCGGCAGTTTTAGTATATTTTTCTTTTTAGTCTGGCTGGCATGTCTGGGGCTCGGTATTTATTTATTCGTTCTGGTTGTAAAGCTCGCGCGCAGAGGAATTGTTGCATTGGATCTGTACAATCATGCCAAGAATCTGGAAATCCGCAACCATTACGAATCCGTTCACAAAAAAGATGAGTTCTAAATGATACATAGCCAATTGGAATTGGAAGTATGGATGCCCTGCCGGAAGGCGGGGTGTTTTTTTGTATTTCGGCGGATTCTCCGCCCATTTGCATATTATGGTAAGATTTATTATACTCCCAGTATGTAAGTTTTAAATTTGAAATACATGGAGAGGAGTTTGATCGGGTGAAAAAGAAATTAACCGCTTCGCTGACTGTTTTTGCTGTACTTGGAGGAATGGGGACGGGGGTATACGCCGGAGCCAATCTGCAGGAGATCAAAGCTTTTCTGAACCCGGGAATCAAATTCAAGGTAGATGGCCAGCCTGTGCAGCTGAAGAATAGCAGCGGTGCAGTGATCGCTCCGATTTCTTATAAGGATACTACGTATCTGCCAGTCCGTTCTGTGTCGGATCTTCTCGGAGTTACCGTTAAATTCGATGCCGCCTCCAATACCATTTCATTAGGCGAGCAGACGGAAGGAGTCTCCATTGCAGCCGGTTTTGACTCATCGTACCATACCAAAGATCCTGACAAAACCGTCTATAAAGATAAGGACTACAAAGATGTCCATTTCGATAATGGCAGCGGCAATCGCGGCAGCTCGTTCATGCTCTACCCGAACAAGAAATATCAGAAGCTGTACATTCAGGTAGCGGCGATCGGCACTGATATTAAAGACTTTACCGTGCAAGACAGCGATACGGATACGGTGCTTAAGAAGCTGAACATTACCCCAGAAGAAGGGCTCGTAACCGTAGAAGTGGACATTGCTGGAGTAAGCTCTATCTATGTAACCGGAGACGTACAAGACGGCTCATCCATGTTCGTTCCATTGACTACTTCCTATTATAAGTAACTATTGAAGAACCCGGGAGACTTTTGTCTCTCGGGTCTATTTTTTGTTGGCGGGGGTAGCTGTGACAGAAGTGTCGTATCCCCGGTCGGTCACATAATTCTCTATGCTCCAAATCCCCAGTCTCGCAGACTTAGCCTTTTTCTCAGTGGCTCTGAGCTGATCCACATATTTCACATCAGGCGGATACACGGCAACCCTGGCCAGACCCTCAGCGACCAGCATTTCATTCACCATCTCATCACCGAGATAGACATAAGCCAGAACCCGGCCATATTGATCACGTTCAGACACATCCATTTCGACCCTAACCGTTTGCCCGTTCAGAAGCTCCGCTAAGTATTCGCTGGCCTCAGGGCCAAAGGGCTGAACCGGTGTATTGGCGCGTTTGGTTTCAGGAGTATCAATGAGCAGGAGCCGGATTTTGTCCACCGAACCATCTTCGAACTTAACTTTGAAAGTATCTCCGTCGGTCACAGATAGAACTTCTGCCTGAGAAGGATATGTAAGAACAATCGTGTCCAGTGTTTCAAAGGTATTGTCCGGTTCATCTTTCGACAGGACAGCTGTCACCAACGAAATCGTAAGAGCTAATACAATCAAGCCGTACCTGGTAAGCTTCTTACCGTTATTAGATTGGAACATGTGCTAATGACTCCTTTGCCGTGAATATATCATTCCGGTTCACTCAGCCGGAGGATCTTTTGGATCATTCTTAGATTTGCCGGACCTAGAGAAAACAACTCCAAAGGCAATACCCAAGGCTATGCCCAAAGGCAAATTATCAAAAGCCATCCAAAACACTATACCAAAGCATAAGCCCAGGGCGATGCCTTGCTGGGAGGAGTCTTTTTTCTTATCCATATCCATGTCTCCTTTTATAGATGTAATTAAAATCAAGAAGCTGATTGGCGGAATAGCATAAAGGGTATTATCCGGTAAGCCTGCATATCTTACTGGCAATGTTAGGCCTAGAACGCTTAAGGAGTGAAGATGTGTATACCAAAAAACTAATCTTGACCTTATCGATGATGTTATCCATGTTGGCAGTGAATGCCTGCAGTAATCAGCCGGATGTGCCTGCAACTGATTCTATGCAGACCTCTGCACCGTCCGCCGGGAACAATGGAGTTACGGCTCAGCCGGATGCTTCTGCTGCTTCCCAAGAGCTGCCGGAGAATCTGCCTGAGGATTTCCCGCTGCCTGAGGATGTTCAAATCAAGCTATCCCATTCTGAAGAAAACGAAGGCAAAAAGACAGCTCTGCTGATCTTCACCACAACGCAAAGCATGGATACAGTATCGAAGCTCTATCAGGATTATTTCTCTTCAAGACTCGGAAGCGATTCTGCGCAGACCCTTGATGACAAGAACCTGATTATCCAGGGTACCACCAAAGACAATAAGCAGAGCTGGTCGATCATCGGCGGTTCTTTGGCTTCCCAGGAAGGTACTGTAGAGCTAAATGTAACATGGGCGGAATTATAAATTAACAATCCTGTTTAGTGATGAACATCCGTTGGTTTATGGTCAGGAAAGACCGGCGGATGTTCTGTTTATATTAGTGTATTTTACCATACAATCCCCCAATATTAATCCCGCGTGGACCAGAGAAAGGCGGTAATACGCCTGGATTCCCTTCACTTGTTACGTTCGTCCTCTCAGAGAAGTTGCAAAATAAAAGAGCCTGGCAATTAGCCAGACCCCTGAAATCCGGTCAATTACGCTGGAGTAACAAATATCCGCTGATGCTTGAGGTTTTTTTGCGGAACACGATTCTGAAACCGATGTCGTTATCCTGCAGACAGGCTAAGGCCGTGCTAAGCAGTCCGTTGGTTCTTAAGCTGGGCAAGCAGGGTTCGGCATTTCCGATAACCCGGCTGGCGGTAATTCTGCGTGCAGATCCGGGCACTAACGGGTTCCGGCTCCAATTGATCAACACCAAATCCGGCTGACGAGTCGCCATGCTAATCTACCCCTTTCTATTAAGGTTCTCTATATAGAATGCAGGGGAGAATTATAATGCATCAGACTTATGCGGAGTCCCAGCTTGCTAAATACACATACTCTGCAATCTAGTGCGGAAGCCCGAAAATAAGTAGTATACTCAATATCGGAAGCAGTTATATAATTAAGCTGTTGAATGAAAATAATGTCAGGCGGTGTTGTATTTTGTCGTGGGAACCAGTCGGGTTTATGGTGTTCTCTAATCTGGAGGCGTTCGCTTGGTGCGCTCTCTGTATGTCCATCTTCAGGTTCAAAACATCGGATTATGCGTGGCAGATCCTGGTCGTTGTGACGCTGATGAATTTACAAAGTTTTGTTCTGCGGAATGAATTATCTCTTTCTTATCTGGTTCCTCTTATCAACATTTTGTTTATCACATTCCTGTTTTCTACAATTGTTAGAGTTTCACTGCTAGGCTCGTTAACGATTGCAAGTGCAGGATTGGTTGTATTCGGATTTATCCAGACCGTGTTGGCCATTGTGCTCTTTGGCTCAATTAATGCGGTGGACGCATCAGTTGCGAATGGATATGCACTGCAAATAAGCACTGCTGTAATTGGTTTGCCGCTATCCTGGTTTTTATACCGTTACGGTTATGGATTTTCTTATGATTTCGAGAGATTCCGCCTGAAATATGAAAAAATAATGATTATTTTGACAATTTCCGTATTCATGACCACTGTTGCTCTAGTACTGTATTTGAATCAAATCCTGAATGTCATCATTGTGCTGGCAATTTCGCTTCTCTTTTTCTTAAAATATGCAATAGCTAAGGAGAAGGACCTATGATTGAGCTAATGGCTGACAAAATGGCCCGGGGAATCAAACAAAGAGCGCCTGAACATCCTGCAACGCTTGCTGTGCTTAAACACTCGCTCGCCATTCTGATCAATACATTTTCGATTTTAGTGCTGACCTTGGTGCTTGGGATTGTTACGGAGCATCTTTATGAAACTTTGGCCGTACTAATTTCCTTTGCTGCGCTGCGAATGGTCTCGGGCGGGTTACATCTACGATCAGGGACTTGGTGCGTAATCGTTACTACTGCGATGGTGCTGCTGGTTTCACATGTTGAAATGACGGGAAGTCTAACTTGGAAAATAACAGCTTTGAGTTTTATCCTGGCTGCAGCGTTTGCGCCAACGGATATACAAAAGCAGTCACGAATTCCTCAGAAATATTATCCGGTACTCAAGGTTCTATCCATGATCTTGGTTTCTGTGAACTTTTTCTTGGGATCACCCGTAGTAGCTGCTAGTTTTTTGGTACAAACCCTGCTATTAATTCCTTGGAAGGGGGTGAAGAATAAATGAAAAAGAACAAATGGAACCTAATTTCTTCCGCTTTGGCTTTATTGGCTGTAATTACTGTTTCACCTGCGAGTGTATTCTTTGTTTATGGCGCTGATGCTCCCGAAGAATTATTGAAGTAACTGGAGATGAGGATCATGGAGATATTATCAGTAACGCGGGATGTCGATGGCACTGCCGGTCTGGTTCAACTGCCTATCAGCGATATTGCATTCATGGCCTATATTAAGAAAATTAATCGCGTGGTAGTGCATACTGTAGAGGATGAATTTTATCTCATGGGTACTCTAGTATTCTGGCAAACTGCTTTAGTGGCAAACGGTCATAGATTCATTTCGGTTGATCGGACAAACGTTGTGAATATAGATCGTATCCGATATTTGGATGAGATCAAGCATAATGCTTATTTTGAATCCGAACCAACCAAGAAATCTAAACGTTGTACACTGACGAATATCAGGTTTGATCAGATAGCAGATATGATACAAATGCCCTATAAATCTCATCTTCTTGCATAACACCAAAAAGAACCGCACTGCAGCGGTTCTTTTTTTATGGAGTATTGCATTATAACATAATCTGCATGTCGAATGCAGTCTAATTATGATAAAAGTCTTCAACTTTTCGTCTAGACGAAAGTTTGTTGTCATGCAATGAAATATGAGATTAAATAGGATTAACTCAACCGCTGAAAAATCGTTGACAAAAATATTTATTTAGTCATTGGAACAAGGCTTCTGCTATAAATCTCCGATCATTAATAAAAAGTGATTATACACAATGATAAATGAATGGCACTGGATGAGGGGAGAAGAAAGAGATGGAGGAATGTTATGATTTATTTAACAGTTACTGAGGATCAGCACGGTGCAGGAATACAACAACTACCAGTCGAGGATATACTTTATATGCAATTCGACAATCGCTTGTTGATCTCCGTTCAAACTGAAGCGGCACAATATTTTACTGTCGGGAATTTAAGATTTTGGGAAGCTGCCTTCGAGAAGGCGGGCTTAAACTTTTTGCGTTTGGACCGGGGGGTCTTAGCGAATCTGGACAAAGTCAAAATGGTGGACTCCACCTATAAATTGGCCTATTTCGGATCGGCCATAAATAATTCCAAGCGTTGTACAATGTCAACCTCCGGATATAAAGCCATTCATGCCAGAATGCCAATATCGGTACCCCAGATAACTCTGCCGTTTATATAATTGTAGGAAGGCCCGTCCCATCTGCCCAAAGGTAAACAGATTCCTATTTTAAGCTGAGCCCCTAATCACTCAATCCCTTGCCGTTCAAAATATGCGGCGTATATTTCTCAACCCGTGCTGTACGGGTTTTGGATTGTTTGGGGTCCGTGAAATAAGTGATATATTGTCTTTTCCGTCCGGGGGTTAGGGCTTCAAAGGCTGCTTGCAAATCCGGATTCTCATCGAGCTTTGTTTGAAACTCTTCAGGAATCTCATACTCCGTATCCTTCTTATAGTCCACTTCCAGACCAGCGGTTTCAACCTCTATGGCAGTATAGATATAGTCTTTAATAGTAGCTTCCCTATCGGCTATTTCTTGAATAGTAGTGAACCGGATCTGGCGCCCGGCCTACACATTCTTGGTTTGTTGAATCAGAATGCCCTGGGGATCAGGCAGCAAGGAGCCTTTGACGAACATAATCGCACAATATTCTTTGAATCCGTGGATTAGAGCGATATTCCCGCCTTGAAACGTATAACAAGGAACCCCCCACTTCAATTCCTCTGTCAGCTGACATCCAAGCAGAACCGCCCGGAGTTTCCCGTATTCTTCCTTCCATTGGCTTGCTTTATTAAAGAAAAAATCCACTTTAGGATTCATTTCACTACCCGTCATTCAGGAACACCTCTTCTTTTTGATTTATATATTGGGATGGCTATCCTCACTGGAAACTTTACGCTCGAAGTCTGTGATGAAGTAACGGCCGGATTGAGTTAGCCTGCTACCGGTAACAACGGCCAACTTTATGCGATTTAGTAAACCGCCCCGTTTAAAAGTAATATTAGTAGCCCAATCTGCTTTATGTATCTCTTCCAGGGCAGCGTAGAAAGCTTTCTTACTAGTGCCTAATTCCCGGAATTCAGGCTCTTCTTCCTGCTCGATATATTTTAGAGTCAGATATATGATGGCTTCATTTCTTTTGATGTTCATTAGATAGGTCCTCTCGGAGTAAACTGCTGTATATTGCTTATTGCTGAATATTAGAGTTTGTAGCAGGGTAGATGGTATAATATAACAAATATGAATAAATGCTATTCATACTACTGGCGGCGATTGGTATAACAATATCACTTACAACTAGGGGGGGACAAGGATGGCTACTATTTTCAATGACAAGAACGTTTCGTTTGAACAAAGACAATCCCCGGTTCCTGAATTCGCCTGGCATACAAGCAGGAAGCTGGCGGAGATGGCAGGGGCGAAGCAATTGCTTTTTGAGATCAGGTCGCTTGATCCAGGGAAGTATTCGTACCCATATCATTTCCATAGAAGTGTTGAAGAGGTATTTGTGATTCTATCAGGCCGGGCTACACTTAGAACGCCAGCAGGGTTTCAGGAAGTGCAGGAAGGTGATACGGTTTTTTTTGAAACGGGGCCGGAAGGGGCGCATCAATTATTTAATCATACCTCCGAGCCTTGCAGGTACTTGGATTTACGTACGAACCTGGGGATCGATATTTGCGAATATCCGGATTCCGGAAAGATCAACATTCTGCCGTACGAGGAAATCTATATGGCGGAAGAGCGGGTGGACTACTATGAAGGCGAGGAAAATGTTGCGGAGAAATGGAAGTGAGCTGGCGTGCGGTCCGGGAGCAGTGTTAAAAGCCCTGCCGCCAGTAATGGTCCGCAGGGCTTTTTTCAATTTTTTAAATTACGCCTTCTCCTCCAATAGCTGTTGCTGTGAATGCTATAGGCCCAAAAAGATTTATAGGCAAGATACTATCATTTTGGATGATCAATTCATAGTTGTGGATTCCAAGATAAGGACCATCAACCCACAGAACATTTAATTGGATATCAGTGTTTGTAGTAAAACGAAAAAAGGATCTATAAATATCGACCCCGGCACGCCGGATAATAACAAAAAATTGACTATTAGCAAGTGCAGTAAGACTAAAACTGCCATTTAACTCGACTCTACTGGAGAAAGAGGCAGGATTAGCAGGACTAATATTTACTTGCGCTGTGGCTAGAGCCGCGCCTGCTCCAGGAATCCCCGCAACCGTTACAGCAGTATTGAACGGGTCTAACGGGATTTTTGCCTCTGAACCATAACTAATAATTGTCGCCATTTATCATCACTCCATTTCATCGGTATACGTTAATATATTGTAAATCCGCAAGTATATATTGGACTTAGTTCCTGATGATTACATACATTTAACTTAAAAAGAGAGAAATGAAATAACAGCAAGTAAAATCAAGTAAGGATCTTCCTTTATCTTTAAAATAAATGTAGGGTGATTGAAACGGGGTGAAATGACGAATGTACGAGTGGCAGAAACAAATTCAAATCATCGTTGATGAAATAGACATATGTATTAAAAATTATAATGATGAAGCTTTGACACTACGCAATCTTTCCCGCAGGCTGGGTTATTCCGAATTTCATACTACGAGAAAATTTAAGGAAATCTCGGGTATGCAATTTAGGGATTATCTGCGGAATAGAAATCTAGCCTTTGCGCTAAAAGAAGTTCGGGATAGTGAAAAAAGCCTTTTAGATATTGCCTTTAATTATGGCTTTTCATCACATGAAGCGTTTACCAGAGCCTTTAAGGGAACCTATGCTGTAACTCCAAGTGATTTCCGGAAAAATCCTAAGCCAGTCGTTCTTCGTACAAAATTAAACCCTTTTGACCGCTACTTTTTAGGATTGGGGGAGATTGGGATGATTAAATCTACAGATGATGTAAAAATTTATTTTGTTACCATTCCCGCTCACAAATTTTTGCACATTAAAAACTATGAGAGTAATGGGTATTGGGATTTTTGGCAAAAGCAAAATCTTATTCAGGGACAGGACTACGAAACCATCTGCGGCTTACTCGATAGTATCAAGGGCAAATTGGATGACGATGGCGGGAGTGAACCTAATGGGGGCAGCGGTCAGATTATGGCGTACATTAATGACCCGGACGGCAGACTGTGCGATTGGGGTATTCCGCGTACAGAGTGTTATGGTGTACGGCTTCCTTTGGATTATAAAGGCGAAGTACCACCACAAATGCTTATGACTGATGTTGCTGAAGCAGAGTATATTGTATTTGAACATGGGCCATTCGATTATGAGCAGGAGAATCGTAGTGTGGAGGAAAAGATTGAACGGGTAATGGCAACTTTTGATTTTGCAGGCACGGGTTACTCATTTGATACTTCCCCCGGTAGAATGATTTACTTTTATTTTAATCCGGAACGGCATTTTAAGTACATCAGACCTGTGCGGAGCCACTTTTAAAGAACACACTCCCGCGGCTGGCAATATGCGCGTTTTGTTTTATATGAAATAAAATAATTTCAGAAATTTAAAGGTCACTGCTTTTAAAAGGTGGCCTTTTTCTATGTCCAGGAGGTGGTTACGATAGGCGATCAGAGCGATTTACCCTAAGTGTGGATGGAACTTAAAGGGCATGAAGAATGAGCGTTTCTACACTCATGCGGCTACACAGAGACGTTTAATAGAGGAGATGATCACAGATCATTGTTGATAACTTCGCGGGGGCGGCGAGGCGAGTACGGGAATGGAGCTGGCTGTTATGTTATGCAATAGCTCGAATCAATTCATCCGCATGGTGGCAATCATTATATAGATTTAATAGGGGCTGTTATAGCCCCTATTAATTACTTCCGTTTCTTACGGCCAATTAAGCCGCCAACTATCCCAAAGATCAAAATACCAACAAAGGCAAATACAATCCAAAAGGCTATACGCACAACTATCACTCCTTTAAATAAACAATACGATAATAGGTGGATTTTCGCAATGAAGGAGGCAGAGGCTATTGATCCTATAAGGATACGACATACGTAGAGGAGGACGAATCGTGGAGGTCCCAAGTTCTACCCCACGGAACGGACCGATCTATACAACAACGAAATGACAGATGCAGTTATTTTAGAGTCTTTTCTAGTCCATTTAAATCTACAGCATCGGAAAAAAGAATATGAAAAAGAGAAGAAGCATAATAATACTGCTTACTCTACTGATCTGGGTATCCCTATCACATATGCCAACATGCAGGGAGGGGAGGATAAAGACCAATTCGATATTTGTATGCAAGCTTTTGGGCTGCAGCAAGTAAGCTTCTCGGGGCTCAGGTGTAAAAGGCAAAAAAAAAGAGCTGCTTTCGCAACTCTCTCTCATGAACTGCCATTTACTCTGGCATGATCCAAACGATCTCACAGATGCGTACAAAGAATTTTCTGCCTCTGGTATCCAATACAACGTGGTCTGGCTTTACATCCATCAAACAGCCGCTAATCCCGCCGCGAGTGGTTTCAAGTACCACCTGCTTACCTTTTACAGACATTAAGGTTTCAACGACATAGGGGTCAATTGGATAGACCATGATTGCTTGCGGCATCTGTTGATGCATTGGATACATTTGATTATTCAGCACTTTGTTACCTCCCGAATGGTTATACCTCATGCTATGCAAACGCCTAATTAAAGAGCTAGGCGAGAGCCCATTTAAGATAGGTGCTAAGCGTTATGACACAAATAAGTAATAATAATAATTCAACGGAGGGAATGGTTTCGGACAATGTAGAGTCTAATTGTATCGTAATCAGATCTATCACTCTGGAGTTGGGAAGGAGCACAACCATGAGCGAACATGAAAAGTTTCCTCACCCACACCGGAGCAGCTAAAAGAGATAGCAACCAAACACGGATTAATAGACTGGAACATTTTAATAGCAGGTTACTAAGGAGCTGTTGGCTGCCCTAGATTGAGCAAAATCATCGTCAATTATGTCACGAAAAGAGCATATTGCACATGCTGTCACCAGAAACTTCCGCAGATCGCAACCAGCAAGGAGATACAATTCACGATCAGAAAAGAGGACGTGACCGACTGGGCAGAACAAGAAAGTTAGGATAGTTCGGCGGAGAGTCCCGATGAACTTGCTGAAATGGCAAGAGATTTTACCAATGGAATTATTAGTTTCCATGCTGCGGATATGCAAGACCGAGTCATTATAGAGAAAAGTGAACTGAACAGGGTGAAGGAGTTTATTTCAGGAGAAGTTGTTGGTCAGGCCGAAGGCCATCGAGACGCGACCAGATAATCCTAGCGCAGGGGGCCGGTTAGTGTTAGCTATTAATTACTAATGATATACCATAATAATATATAAGTTATTCCGAAGAAAAGGATTACACCCAGTATTGAGATGGCAAGAAGAATAAGGATAACTTTATTTCCGTTCATAAATTCACCTCTTAAATAAAATACCTCTCCCAATTTTTAGTGTAGGGGAGAGGTCGAAGAGAAAGATGGGGCAAGCCCTCACAACTCGATTGTAAAGGATTGGTAGAGAACTATCAAATACACATTTGAATGTAGGCTACCTAATGGAGACAAAACCCATACCAAACTATCCAGGATACAGCGTAAGCCGGGACGGAGTGATCTTCAGCAGCCGCAACAGCCGGGAGGGACGCCGAAGGTGATCAAAGTAAATTTGGGTGGAAAGGTGAACCTGAACGGGCTGGGCTGGCAGAAGGTCAGGGAACCCCATGGAGGTAGCGCGGGAAGTGTGGAAGATCAAAGCTGAACCAGTGGAAGTCAAGGTAGATAAACCAAACTATAAGCGAGTCCGAATCGCGGAAGAAGATGAAGGTATCGCAATCAAACTAATCATTGGTGGAAGGACCTATGTGCTTCAACCATGAACCCCGGGAGGTAGGAATATGCTAAATGACAACAACACGATGATAGATGATTATGATCTGATCGACAAAGACCCCGAAGAATGCAGACGCCGGGGCATGGAGGCTAACGGTATAACCGAATCCCAATTATCCGTAGTAACTCCGCACGAATTCCACTCTATACTAATATAATGTTCTATATGAATTATACGGAAGAACCATACTCTCCCAGGAAGGGGGCATTTGCGTTAAAAAAGTTTTAATTATTGTCACGCGAATATTTTTTAAGATCTATTATATTTATATTACATGGTTCAGAAGAACCAACAGTATAATCCAGAAGCAAAATTAAAGGCCGCGTGGATATAATCGCAGGCTCGATTTTTGTAGGGGGGATAATATTGCTGGAGTTTGTAGTCATCTTAGATGTACTAATAGTTGTATCAGCAGTAGCAGCATCTGTTTTGTTAAGCAAGAGACAGAAGGGGTATCCAAAGGAAAAGGTTATCAGTTCACTCAAAATTACAATTCAGGATGTAGACCGAATGGAAGACGGATAATGAAGGCTTTATGGGATCATCGTGGAAGGATATATATCAGAATTAATTAATATATCCGGCGCCAGGTTCGTTCGGGAACGATTTGAATTTTGAGTATACATAAAATAAACCCGTCAGGCATTGGCCCGGCGGGTTTATTTTATGGGGTTTTCTGTATACGTTTAATCGCCCAGATAGGAAATGATATGCTAGTTCCAATTAATTGTATGTATCCAGTTTGCTCGTCTTTAATAAATGTACCGGAGTAATTTTCACCACTTATTAGATGAAAAAGTAAAGGGTTAGCCGTTTCTAAAATAGAGTGAATCTCGATTGGTTTCATACATAGGCAACTCCTTCATAAGTCTTACTTATACAATACCTACCTGTGCTATTTTTCAAACCGATAGTCAGTGATAATGATGTGAATTTAGTAAATTTTTCTTAATTGAATTTGTGTTTCAAAATGCGATATACTGGATTGCAAAAGTAAAAGACTATAATAGCTAAATGAGAAATTAAACAGGCTATTTGTTAGGAGGTTTCTTTATGAAAAAAATAATAACGCTCGTTCAAGCTTTCAAAGATTTAGAGGAACGGATTAATGATTTTATTAATGATGATTCAAGCATTGAATATGTAGAAGGGTCCGAAGAAGTGGTAGCTGGCGGAGCCTACGCATGGTCAAAATTAAAACCAGTAGCTATTAGTAGACAAGAGCATATTGATGCTGATTACATGGAATTAGCAGAAAAGGTACGCACAGTACTGAAAAAGGATAATAGCCCAAATATTCAAAAGTTTGAGCATAGCTACGAATTAATTTTGAATTACATACGTCAAGATACCTTGTTGTGGGTTCCTGGTTTAAAGAGTGTCCTTAATGAAATCAAATATGAACTAGACATTCAACAGTTTTATTTTGTAGACCAAGAGGATTCGTTAATTTCAGGAAGATCTCATGGGTTAAATGAGTCATTGCTATTTGGAATATAGTATATAGGACTCTATACTATCCTCAAAATCCCGTCAACCTTAACTGGTCGGCGGGCTTGTTTTTGGGTTATACTATAAACTCTGTAAAGACTTGAATCAAGCAAACCACATTTGGCCGGTTATCATCTGGACCTTCGCTCGCAATCAGAAGATTAAAACGTATACCATAACATACGATAAACCAATAACAAAAAAATACTTAAAACATAAAGTAAAGAAGTACGCTCTTTTTCATGAATATTACGCTTCCAGCGAAAGTAAAAGTAATTACCCCGGATAAGATATACGAACTTGAAATATCTAAATAAACGAAACGGCTGCCCAAGTTGTAAATAGGGTAGCCGTTTTTTTGGTGGCAAAAAAATCTCGTCCCCAATCCGCCCCCATCTCAAGAAAGTTGAAGGGATGCTATAATCTAAAAAAGACAAAACCCTTATAAAATAAGGGTTTTGTCAGGTAGTGCAGTATAGGACGGATGGGGTTCGAACCCATGACCCCTACCCTGTCAAGATAGTGCTCTCCCGCTGAGCTACCGTCCTGCAACGAAATTTATAATACCATACGATGTGAGGGAATGGCAAGAATTTTTTATAACGAAGAAATAGGCTGGATGACATATGTTATTTATTGGAAATAAATAGGAGGTAGTGCTATGCTGCTCTGGGGAAGCGGATCTCGGCGGAAGAGAAGAAGACCGGCCGTGATTTGACAGGTGAGATTAATCCCTTTACTGGTGGCAGATAATAAGTTAGGTTGCAGGTCCCGCTGAATGTGAGCGGGGCTTTTTTTGCAGCGAAAAAGTTGAGCGACACGGTAAAGATTTTATAATATAATGATGGCGGTTGTCTGGGAATATCTCTCAATCATTCCATTATACATAATGAAGCCGAAGGAGTTCTTCTAATGATCGTAACTTTGCATGAATCCGAATGGCCTGAGTCCGGGGCGGGTCTGAAATATGTTGTGATTGTCATGAAGCAGGGTGAGGACTGGGTTCTGGTGCGGCACCGCGAGCGGTCCACATGGGAATTTGCCGGGGGACATATTGAAGCAGGAGAGAGTCCTGATGAAGCTGCCGCGAGGGAGCTGTATGAGGAAACGGGCGCAGAGGCGTACAAGTTATACCCTATATGCGTATATTCGGTTAGCAGAGAAGAAGTCCCCGCGAGCTACGGGATGCTGTACTTTGCAGCTGTAGATAAGTTCGGCCCCTTGCCCCCATATGAAATGGAGGAGATTTGCAGATTCAGAGAAATACCGGAAACGGTTACGTATCCGGGGATATATCCCACGCTAATCGCGATAGTAACTGAATATATCAAGCAGCTGAGCGGAAATGCCAATGAAAGCAGATCTATTGAGCAAGTGTAATTTGGTGCGCAATAATCATACCATTGAACGGAGTGATTGCCATGTTTATGCCTACTCATATTGTTGCGGTGGGCGGGATTGTAAAGAATGAACTGGGAGAAATTTTACTGGTAAAAACGTTTAAGGGCGGCTGGAAGTTCCCCGGCGGGCAGGTGGAGGCAGGTGAGAATCTGATGGATGCGCTAACCCGTGAAATACAGGAGGAAAGTGGCATCCTCACTGTTGTTGACCGGCTGATCGGCGTGTATTCCAATACGGGGATGTACAAAGGGCATGACGGTGTAACCGATGTTCCGACCAAAGTGATGCTGGACTATGTGTGCCGGCCAATCGGCGGGGCATTAGCAACATCGGATGAAACATCGGAGAGCTGTTGGGTCAACCGGGATAAAGTGCTTGAGATGATTACCAGCCCCGCTATCCGCACCCGTTATGAAGCTTATCTGGCATTTGACGGTACAGTCGCTTATATGGCCTACCAGACCGAGCCCGAATTTACAGTAAGTCTGAGCAGGAAGATATAATGCAGTATCATATAAGGAGATTATAGATGAACGTAGAATATGGGAAATTAACTTTTCTGGAGATCAAGCAAAAAGCAGCCGAAGGCTATATGGCTATTATTCCAACCGGCTGCACGGAGCAGCAGGGGCGGATTTTGATATCTGGCTGGCTACCGAGCTGTCTATTGAAGCAGCAACTATGGCAAATTTGAGCTACGGTGTGAAGTCGCTGGTAATTCCGACGATTCCATTTGGTCCAACTCCCGAGCACCGTAATTACGGCTATGGCTACATCGACATCCCGCAGAAGGTGTATGAGGATTGATCTATGCGGTTCTGGTTTCACTGGCCGGCCAGGGCTTCAGGCAACTCGTGATTATGCGCGGCTGCGGCAGACATATGCTGAACCAGGTGGCTGTGAAATTTAATCAGGAGTATGCAGGAAAAGCCATGGTTCATATTCCGCATCATCCGTTCCATGAGGTCTGGTGTACACATGCCGATCCGCATATTCCGGGTGGTCATGCCGACAGCTTCACCACATCACTGGGACTCTACAAACATCCCGAGTGCATCCGTGAGGAGCTGATTGAGAATCCCGGCAGCAGTGAACCGGACTGGGACGATCCCGGACTCGACTTCACCAAGTACTCGGCAACGGGTGTCATTGGTGATCCGACTCATGCCAGCGAAGAATTAGGACGCAAGCTGTGGAAGGGCTCTTTGGAGGCTATCGCAGCCGAGCTGCAGAAGATTGCTGCACATTCTGTTGAGATTAGTCAGGCTGAAGCTTCCAGGCTGTAATGGAACCGTAGGTGAGCAGCTGAAAGAAAGACAAGCGAAATAGTTTAGCCCCATAAGCCTCGTCCATGTTACCGCACCAGCGGCTTGGAGAAGCCAATGGGGCTATTGCTATAGCTGGCGGTACGAATGCGAAAGTGGCTCTGCAGTTTTTTATGCGAGAGATTATGTTATAGCTTCTCAGGTCCGAGTTCCGTGTAAGTTTGTGAACGCCAGAGAATAAGGTAGAATAGGGACACCAATTGCTGTGAGAAGAGGTTAGTTTATGAGCGATGAGAATTCGAAGTTCAAGCGGCTTGGAGAGTATCTGAAATCACGCCGGGACCGGCTGCAGCCTGAAGCTGCAGGGCTTAAGGAAACGAACAGCCAGCGCAGAACACCCGGACTACGGCGGGAGGAAGTGGCGATTCTGGCGGGTGTCAGCAGCACCTATTATACGTGGCTGGAGCAAGGCAGAGAAGTTACCGCTTCCAGAGAGATTATGGAGAGTCTCAGCCAGGCCCTGCGCTTGACCCCTGATGAGCGGACGCATCTGTTCGAGCTGTGGAATCCAGGCATCCCGGATACAGTTCCTTCTATTAATACGGTGAGTCCCGAGCTGAATCCGCAGTGGCGGGATATAATCAGCCAGCTGTCTTATCCGTCTTTTATTACGAATGAGCGGTCCGAGGTTCTGGCCTGGAATGATAAGGCGGGTGAAGTCCTTAGCAATTTCGGGAAGCTGCCCGCTTCCGAGCGCATTATGCTCCGTCTGTTGTTTCTCGATCAGGGGCTGCGCCGCCGGATGCTGAATTGGGAGGAGTTCGCGCTCTATTCAGTAGCTGTGTTCAGAACCTATTATGACATGCATCTGCACGACCCCTGGTATAAAGACATGGTAGTGAAGCTCAGTGAGGACAGTATGGATTTCGCTGAGATGTGGAAGCTGCACAATATTCAAGGCAAAAAAGTAAATCGTGTAGTCATACAAAGTCTAAGCACGAATCAATCTGTGACCTATGACATTAACTCCGTTGCGAGTCTGGCCGATCATCCGGGTCTGCATATCTGTATTTATACACCTGTGGCAGAGAGCTGAGAATCGAATGGAGTCACTTGAACGGCCTGTCTGTTTCTATTTCTGTTCTGTGCTGTTCTGTTCCCTGGTAATGATCTTACTAGCATAAACGTACTGTGGCTGCTCCATGGCAGGAAGGTTAGAATAGGGACATATCCGAAGAATCTTTCACCGGGAAAAGAGGGAGACAACCAAATGCAGACAAGAACACTCGGAAACGAAGGGCTGGCAGTATCGGCTCTGGGACTAGGAACGATGATGATGCCGGACAATGAAGAGTCGGTAAAAGTGATCCATGGGGCACTCGACCTGGGAGTAACCCTGCTGGACACAGCAGATATCTATGGAGATTTCGCGCAGCAGCGTTTTGGCAGCAATGAGAGGCTCGTGGGCCGCGCGCTTAAAGGCAGACGGGATAAAGCGGTTATTGCGACCAAATTTGGCGTTACGCATACTCAGGGCCCCAAGGGTGATCCGGCTTATATCAAAAAATCCGTAGATTCCAGCTTATACCATCTTGGTATGGATTATATTGATTTGTATTATCAGCACCGTCCTGATCCGAACACACCTATCGAGGAGACTATAGGCACGTTGGCTGAACTGGTCAAGGAAGGAAAGATCCGCTACATTGGCTTATCGGAAGCTTCCCCTGAGCTGATACGCCGTGCACATGCGGTACATCCCATTACGGCACTGCAGACAGAATATTCGCTCTGGAGCCGGGAGGTAGAGGATGAAATATTGCCGCTGGTCAAAGAACTGGGCATCGGATTCGTACCTTATAGTCCGCTGGGCCGCGGATTTCTGACCGGTCAGATTAAAAGCTTTGACGACCTGCCGGCGGACGATTACCGCCGTCACTATCCGCGGTTCCAGGGAGAGAATTTCGCCAGGAATCTCGAAGTGGTCTCGCTGATCGGGCAGATGGCAGCCGAGAAGGACTGTGCTCCTTCGCAGCTTGCGCTGGCCTGGCTGCTTGCGCAGGGTGAGCAAATTGTGCCGATCCCGGGAACAAAGCGGCTGGAGCGGGTACAAGAGAATCTCGGCGCGTTGCAGGTGGTATTGTCAGCGGAAGATCTGGCCCGGATCGAGCGGATCTCCCCGCAGGGTGTTGCAGCCGGAGGGCGCTTTCCCGGCCATTAAGGGCTGAAGGGTTAAGAATTGCAGCAGCATCAGTTATGCATTGAAATCCAAAAGCGTTCTTATCTGCACCGCTTATTTTTGTGAGCGGTCTGCGGATAAGAACGCTTTTGGAGTTGCGCCGGCATATCGCTGGTGTTCGGAAACTTGTGGAAACAGAAACAGGTAACAGGTGACAGGTGACAGGTAACAAGTAACAGGTAACGAATAGCAGGTAGCAGGTGTACTGGAGCAAGTGTTCATCGCAAAAGTGAATCGGACTGAGAGGACCCTATTTCCCGAAAAAGCCGCTTTTGAGGCTGAATCGGACTGAGATTCCGTTATTTTGTTCATCCGGCCCCAAAATGAGGGGTGGCCGGGCATATAAGAGATTCTCAGTCCGTTTGACCGGGGAATCTGCCTGATTTGCAGGAATAGAGGAATCTCAGTCCGCCTCATCAGCCAGCTGACGAGGGGATGATGAAGCTCCCGCTCAACCTTCGTCAAGTTCGGGAACACCGCCAGATCCCGCAAGTTCCCGCCAAATCCACCAAAGATGTTGCTGCTAAGCTGCAGCAGCAGCCGTATTCACCTATTAGAGACTAATTAGTGGAAACACTTCGGTAGCCACGCTTAAAGCTCAGGCTGCTAACCCTCGCCGTCACGGCGCTGCAAGCTCTTGAGGCGCTCGGTTTCCTCCTCAATCCGCGCCACATCAATCCGTTCGAACAATAATTCCAGCCCCTGCACCCGCTGATGCGCCGGAACGGACACTGGCTGCCATACAGGCTGTTCTAAGGCCAAGAACCGCCTGATCTTGCCGCAGGAGAATGGAATGAACGGGTTCAGCAGGTTGGACAGATTAGCAATGATCTGTACACAGGTATACAGCGTACTGGCACAGGCGGCGGGGTCATTTTTAATCTGCAGCCACGGCTGCTGCTGATCGAAATATTTGTTGGCCTGGCGGATATGGGTGAAGACATGCTCGAGCGCTTCTTTGAAGCTGCCCCCCTCAATAAGTCTCCCGGTCTCGCTGTACAGAGTACTAATGCTGCTGGCCCAAACGGCATCCATTGTGCCCTCAGGCACCTCGCCATTCCAGAACTTATTCACGAATACCAGACTGCGGTTGACGAAATTACCGAAGGCACCCAGCAGCTCGCTGTTATGGCTGTAGATGAATTCTCTCCACGAGAAGTCGGCATCCCGTTTCTCAGGACCGTTCGCTGTCAGGAAATACCGGATGGAATCCGGGTCGTAGCGGCTGAGAATATCCGGCACCCAGACGGCCCAGTTACGGCTTGTGGAGAATTTCTCCCCTTCCAGCGTCATGTATTCACAGGAGAAGATGCGGTCCGGCAGATGCAGGTCTTCAGCACCCAGCAGCAGAGCCGGCCAGATCAGGCTGTGAAAAGGCACATTATCCTTGCCGTGCACATAATAGGCCGTAATGGGAGGGTTCCCGGCGTCCTTGTCCTCAGAGGATTCCAGCCAGAAATCCTCCCAGCGGTTGCCGGTCCCGGCAGCCCACTGTTTGCTGGCGGACAGATAGCCGCTGACCGCTTCGATCCACACATAGATTTTTTTGTCCGTGAAGCCGTCCGCCGGAACATCCACCCCCCAGTCCAGATCCCGCGTTGCGGCGCGGTCCTGCAGTCCTTCCTGCAGATATCTGCGGGTTAAGCGCACAGCATTGTCTCTCCATCCCTGCGCAGAATCTACGTATTCCGAGAGTGCGCTTTGGAAGCTGGACAGTGACAAATAATAATGCAGGGTGGAACGCAGCACTGGCGGGGTTCCGCAGATTTTGCAGGTACGCTCCAGCAGGTCAACCGGGTCGAGCATCGTAGAACAGTAATCACATTGGTCACCCCGGGCCTGCTGTCCGCAGACCGGGCAGATTCCCTCTACATAACGGTCCGGCAAGTAGCGCTCATCCTGCTCACAGTAGCATTGGAGCGTGGACTTCTGGTACAGATACCCGTTATCCAGCAGCTTAAGGAACAGCTCCTGCACTACGCTGTGATGATGCTCCTGATCGGTCCGGGTGTACAAGTCATAGGTGAATCCCAGCGTGCGGAAGCAATCTGCGAACTCCTGATGATATCTGCTGGCGAATTCACCAGGGGATACACCTTCCTGCGCTGCCTGTACAGCAACTGGAGTGCCGTGGCAGTCACTGCCGGAGACATAGAGTACAGCGTCGCCTTTGGCACGGTGATAGCGGGCCAGGATATCTCCCGGCAGAATACTCGCAAGCCTGCCCAGATGCAAGGAGCCATTGGCATACGGCCAAGCCCCTCCGATAAAAATGTTTGTCATCTAAATTCCTCCTAAGGTTCGGTTGAACACAAAAAAGACTCTCATCCCCAAAAGGGACGAGAGCCTGTGCTCACGTGTTACCACCCAAATTCATCAATGCCTTGCGGCATCCACCTCTTCAGGTACGTCCGCATAAGCCTGCGGGTATACCCTAGCATGGTAACGGATGCGGGTTCCGGCGCAGCCTACGTCCCGTTCATGCGGGCTTCGATGCGCAGCTCTGAGACCATATTCCCTTGGGTTTTCTTTGCTCCTTTTCAGCGGCTGGAGCTCTCTGTGAAAGAATGGCCAAGGTACTCTTTCTCTTCATAGCTATTGTGGTTATCCTAATTACTGGATATCATATATGCAGGTGCAGGCGAATGTCAACACCAGATACAGAAATAAAGGAGAATGAGACTTTTGCCGGAAAACAAGCAGGAAAAGAAAAGCTCAGGCATAATGGGATGGCTTGGTAGCGTAGGGGTCCTGCTGCTGCTGAAGGGCAAAACCATTCTGTCTCTGCTTAAGCTGGGGAAGATTGCGGGACCGCTGATTTCGATGATGGTATCTATCTGGGCCTACGCATTGATCTCACCCTGGCAATTTGCAGTGGGCTTCGTTGCCTTATTATTTGTTCATGAGATCGGCCATGTTATCGCCGCCAAGCGGATCGGGCTGCCGGTGAGCGCACCGCTGTTTGTTCCTTTTATGGGCGCATTAATTACGATGAAGAAACAACCGCTGGATGCCAGAGAGGAAGCCTATGTTGCTTTTGGAGGCCCCATTCTGGGGAGCATTGGCGCGGCCGCCGTCTTCGGAGCAGCTTATTACTATCAGAGCCCGCTGCTGTATTCACTAGCCTATGTCGGGTTTTTCCTTAACCTGATCAACCTGCTGCCGATTCATCCGCTGGATGGGGGAAGAATTGCAACTGCGGTTACCCGGTGGTTATGGCTGGTAGGTCTGGTTGGAGGTCTGGCAGTGATCATCTATCTTAAATCTATTCTGTTCGGTATTATCTGGCTGTTATTTGCCTATGACATGTACAAGAAATATATCAGCCGGCGCACGAAGAATCAGATGCATGCCGTATTGAAGAGCTTCCTGATACCGATTGAGGATTTGCAGGATCAAGGGTATCTGATTCCCGGACCTGAGCACAAAAGGGAGCTGCCTTTTACCACCTACAGTGATTTGAACCGCCAGCAATATCTTGGTGTCCGCTGGGACAATCTGGACTACTACGGTACAACGACTATGCCTGTACAGTCTATGATCAGTAAAGTCCGGATCGTGCAGCTGGACCAGCTGTATGTAGATACTAAGCTGCAGCTGAAGATGCAGTGTGAGATCAGTTTTACAGTGTTTGATAATGATAAATATTATGATGTGCCGGCCGCGTCACGCTGGAGATATGGTATTGCTTATTTTGTACTCGCAGGCTTTCTCGGCGGCATGATGTACCTTGTGCATATCGTTGGCAATGTAAATCTGTAAGGACTCGTTTATGAAGCCCCTGATTCGTCAAAGCTGTATAGAGCCAAGAAGAACAGGGGGTACAACTATGCGCAGGTCAATAGTGTGGAGCGGAGTCATTGGAGTATGTGTGATGCTGGGGACGGCCGGATGTGCGGCTGGCGGTGAGGCTCCCGGGTATACGGGGATTCATAAGATGACCGGGCTGGATGGCAGACTGGATACACCGGATGGTCTTATATCACCGGTTATGCAGGATGTGTACGACCGTTCGATTCCGGAAGAGGTGTATTCCATTCAGTAGTCCGGCGGACGCGGCTTATCCGTCTTCCCTATCCCTGAAGACCTGAGGCTCTATACAGGATATTAAAAATTCTGTATAATGGCTCAATGTTGATTGGACCTACAGAGAGGGGTTAGAGGAGAATGGCAGTAGAAATCGTACATGTCACTACAGAGGAGCAGCTCCAGATGGCGCTTGCGATCCGCAATAAAGTATTCGTGGACGAACAAAAGGTGCCGGCTGAAGAGGAAATGGATGAATATGATGTGATCGGTGACAATGCGCATCATTTCCTGCTTAAGGACAACGGGGAGCCGGCAGCTACCGGAAGACTAATTTATTACAAGGCAGAGACTGCTAAAATGCAGCGGATTGCTGTTCACGAGCAATACCGGTCCAAGGGTTTCGGACGGATTTTACTGCTCGCCATGGAGGGGCATGCCCGTGAACTCGGTCTGGTAGCTTCTATTCTCGATGCCCAGTGTCATGCAGAAGCCTTTTACAGCAAACTGGGCTATGAAGTGATTTCTCTGGAGCCCTTCTATGATGCCGGTATTCTTCATGTGAGAATGCAGAAAACGCTCTAATCAGAACTGGTACATACTCTTTCGATTCTATGGACAAGCTATCTGTGAGCCAGAATGATGGCTAATCCCAGGCGCGAAGGAGAAGATCCTAAGTGATGAACAACGAACGTGAACGCTTTATTGCAGCCCAACGAAACGGTGATGGTGATCTGACCAAGTTCCAGACCTCTTCCGGCCGTGTGCTGGATTATCAGCAGGCACTTCAGGAGGTTCAGTCCGGGAGTATTGCCGGAGTCAACGCATTCAAAGGGAAAGACGGAGAAATGTATATTCGCGGCGATGCAGATGGGGATCCTACCAACAATCTGGATCAGCTTCCGCAATTTTAACCAGGCATAGATAACAGGATGAAACGGCCGGGCAAGCATCTATTCGATGTAATTGTCCGGCTTTTTTTGTGTTGCGGGGAGGGCACATTTCCCTGAAATTCCATAGATTCCATACCGAAACCGGTTGCATAATGGTGCGTTTTTCTTTTCTACTGCAAAAAGAAATAATTCCCTGAATTCTGCGCAACTTGTCGAAGGGTTGGTAGTATACATTAACAGCATGAATTATTTGGAGGGGCTCTACAATGAGATGGAGAAAAATTGCTCTATGCGTGGTTGTGTTTTCCATGATGGGAAGCTCATATTTGTTCGCTGACGCTGTAAACCAGAAAATCAAAGTGTGGAGCAATGGAAAGGAAATAGCTGATGGGGGCTATTTAATTGACGGCAAGGCCTATATCCCTGCGAGAGAAGCGGGAGGTGTCGTCAGCTGGGACGGTTCAGGCAAAGTGACGATCCTCAAGCCTAATGTGCATATTGTGCTGTTCAAGGGTGATACGGTATTCGGCAATGTAAACACAGGCAAGCTGAAGATGAAGATCCTAACCCAGGTTGACAGCCTGAAGGACAGCGTCTCAGCTGTGAAGGTGGCAATCACCGATCCGTCAGGGAATGTGAAGGATATTCTGGAGGATGCCGGCGGCTCGAAGAATGAGGACTTCTGGTTCTCCACCCCGGAATTCACCTATGATTTCAAAGAATCCGGCAAATACAGTGTAGGGTTCTTCATCAAGTCATCCAAGAGCGGAGATTACGTTCTTGTGTCAGAAAAGGTGGTTACGGCTTCGGCCAAGAATTAACCGGGGTCTGCAAATTGACCTGAACTTATCTTACGTGTTACGATACCAAATGTAGGATAATTCAATTTAAAGTGAGGTATTTCAATGAGCGATCACAAACATGAGCATGGCCATGAACATGGTGAAGCATGCGGTTGCGGACATGATCACGACCATGAGCACGAGGAGTTTGTGCTGACCTTGACGAACGAGCAGGGCGAAGATGTAGAGATGGTGCTGGTAGAAACGTTTGACGTAGGCGAGAAGTTATACGCACTGCTGCTCGAGCGCGAAAACCCTGAAGCAGACGGCATCATTCTGCGTATGGAAGAAGAAGACGAAGAAATGGTACTCTACAACATTGAAGATGAAGCTGAATGGAAAGCTGTTGAAGAAGCTTACAACGAGCTGCTGGCCCAGCAAGAATAGATTTCAGTGAATCAAGTACTTAGGCTTGCTGTCTTGGACAAGACAGCACCGCCTAATACAAAACCCCCCGAATAGATTTCAGTGAATCAAGTACTTAGGCTTGCTGTCTTGGACAAGACAGCACCGCCTAATACAAAACCCCGATACTGTAACAGTATCGGGGTTTTGTATTGCTGCAGGGCCAGAGCCGATTAAGAAATCGGCTCAGCCTCTACAATTACTTTGATGTTGGTAATGCTGCGGTCCTCAGGGCCTTTGACCGGCAGGCCGATTTCCACATGGTCGATGATATAGTCAATGTTATCTTGGGTAATAACTTCACCAGGGAGAAGAATCGGGATGCCCGGCGGATAAACATAGATAAATTCTGCAATAATGTAGCCTGCAGACTCCCGGAAGGGAACCAGCTGTGTATCGGCGTAGAAGGCATCTCTCGGAATCAGGGCCAGCTGCGGAATATTCGGCACCTGCACCTTCATCTCATAGATCTCACCTTTGCTGTAATGGATCGCTGAGAGCACGCGCAGAGCGGCTAACAACTTATCTACCGATTCCTGGGTATCTCCAGGGGTAATCAGGCAAAGAATATTATACATGTCGCTGAGTTCTACTTCGATGTTATACTTCTGACGCAGCCAGTTCTCGGTTTCGTATCCGGTAATGCCCAGATGGCGGACGTGAATGTTAAGCTTGGTCGGATCGAGATTGAAGGTAGCCTCTGTACCGAGAATTTCTTTGCCGAAGCTGTACAAGCCTTCAATGCTGTTAATGGCATCCCGGGCATAGTTGGATAAGGCGATGGTTCTTGAGGCCATCTCATGCCCGTTTAGCGCCAGGTTGCGTCTGGAGGTATCCAGAGAAGCAAGCAGAATATATGAAGTTGAAGTTGTGGTCAGCATGCTGAGAATGGTTTGTACCCGCTGAGGGTTAACAAGACCTGTCTTGGCATTGAGATTCAGTACCGAGCTCTGCGTCATGGAGCCGCCCAGTTTATGCACGCTGGTTGCTGCCATATCCGCACCGGCCTGCATGGCCGATACCGGTAATTCCTCATGAAAATGAATCAATACTCCATGTGCCTCGTCCACGAGTACGGGAACCCCGTAACTGTGGGCCAGGTCGACAATCGAACGCAGGTCAGCGCACACGCCAAAATACGTCGGATTGATAACGAGGACACCTTTGGCATCCGGATGGCGCCTCAAAGCCCGTTCGAGCGAGCTTGTGGTTATGCCGTGGTCTATCCCAAGATTCTCATCCTGTACAGGAGAGACGAAAATAGGCTTGGCTCCGGAGAAAATAATGGCCGACATCACTGATTTGTGAATATTGCGCGGCACAATAATTTTATCTCCTTCTGAGCAGACAGAGAGGATCATAGTCATGATGGCATTGCTCGTGCCTTGTACACTGAAATACGTGTAATCGGCGCCGAAGGCCTCTGCAGCCAGCTTCTGAGCTTCAAGAATAACCCCGGTGGGCTGATGAAGGTCATCAAGCGGTGCAATATTGATCAAATCTATGGATAGAGCGTTATCGCCGATAAACTCACGGAATTCGGCATCGGTCCCTAGCCCCTTCTTATGTCCCGGAATATGAAATTGAACTGGGTTTCCGGCGGCATGCTTTTTGAGAGCTGTGAAGAGGGGAGTTACATGTTGATCCATTTAATGCTGTCACAACCTTTCGCGAAGAGTCGATTTTTCAAAATATAAGGAAATATTAGTTTACACTAAACTTCATCCTTATATTTCTCGCTGAAACGGATACCGTCCATTAGAGGACGGACTAGCCATTTCTGCTTGAGCAAGCATCAGTATAACAAATCAATCAACATAATACTAGGATGTGATGAAATGTCTGGCAAAGTAGCGCAGCGTATGCATATCAATTTGGCCTCGCCGTTCATTGTGGAGATGTGGGTCATTATTTTTCTGGTCGAATTCGTCAAAGGATCGCTGCTGGTAGCCCTGCTGCCAGTCTACATGGAGAATATTCTGGGCCTGTCGGTGACGGTGGTCGGCTTCGCCTTTGCCCTGCAGTATCTGGGAGATAATCTGTTCCGCAGCCCGTTCGGCTGGGTGATGGAGCGGATTGGCTACCGCTGGACGATGACAGGTGCACTGCTGCTGATTCTGGTGGCTGTCGGGCTGATCATCTATGCCAAAGATGCAACCACATTGTCTATTGCCTGTCTAGTCCTGGGCATCGGTACTTCGCCGCTATGGCCTTGTACTATGACCGGGATTACCGAACTTGCCGGATCTACAGAAAGCGGCAGCAGCGGGGCGGCGATGGGCGCTGTGGAGATGGCATCGCTGGCCGGTACCGGGATCGGCCCGATCATCGTCAATTTCATGATGGACCATGGCGGTCAGAGCTACCGTACAGTATTCCTGGTGCTGATGGGCTTCGCCGCCGCTGTTGTAGCTGTGGCGCTGCTGCTGCCGTCCCGGATTGGCGGCCATGCGCCTCATGTCGTCCGTGAGATGAATCCCGAAGGGGCCGCAGTGCCGCGCACGCCGCTGCGGCCGCTGCAGAGCCTGAAGCGGACCTGGCATCAGGTCAGAACTTCGCTGAAGGTAAGCCGGCTGCTCTTCCCGGCGCTGTTCCTGCAGGCTTTTGCCATCGGACTCATGACCCCGGTGGTCACTTTGTTCGCCCGCTCCGAGCTGCATGTGACGCCTAACCAGTTCAGCCTGCTGCTGATTGCCGGCGGAGGCATCACGGTGCTGGCGCTAATCCCGGCGGGCAAGCTGGTTGATAAGATCGGGACATCGGTCTTCCTCAACATCGGCTTCCTGCTGGCAGCCTGCTCCCTGGCGTTCTTCTCGCAGGTCCGCTGGCTGCCGCTGGCCTTCGTTGCCGTGGCGCTGGTCGGAATAAGCTATGCGCTTATTCTGCCGGCATGGAATGCCTTTCTGGCCAAGCAGGTGCCCAAGGGAGAGCGGGGGACGGTCTGGGGCCTGTTCCTGACGCTGCAGGGCTCAGGAATGGTCGCAGGTCCCGTGTTGTCCGGCAAGCTGTGGGATTCCGTCAGCCATAGTGCGCCTTTTCTGGCCAGTGCAGGTGTAATGGTCCTGCTCTTCGGACTGCATCTGCTGATTGTCCACCGGACGAAACTGAAACAAGGCAGTGTGCATTAAGTGCTGTTTTTCTTAAAGTATTAGGGAACACTAAAGCCGCAGACAGACCGGTAAACCCGGCTGCCTGCGGCTTTTATATAGTTTATTTTGCCAATTGATCAGGGAATGACGTCAAAAGTAGGGTTTGGCGTTTGGAAAAGGCGCAAAGCGGGTAAAAATAGTCAATAAACCAAGTTACCGCTACATAAAATGAAGTATAAAATAAGTGTAAGACGAATGCAAAATGATGGTGTGTATGTGGAGGTCCGGCAGTCAGTTCTACTTCTTAAGTTAGGCCATGAAACTGGCTATGCTGTAACCAAGCAGTTAGGGGGGAGTGCCGTGAACAAAAATGACGAAGTGGAGTACTGCAATCTGGAGCTCCGGTTTGACAGACAACATATCCAGGACTTGATCAAGGATCTGATAAAGGAAGGCTATTCCCTTTACTGGAGTGAGAATGAGAATGTTTTTCTTATTTCGGTGCGCACCGGACGCAAGCTTGTGAAGCTGCGCTTCCAGCGGATTAAGGATGGCTTCAAGCTGGTGGGAGATTATATGATCCGTGATGCGCGCCTGGCTGAATGGATGGAGAAGCTGATTGGTGATATGCGCGGCCATGCTGTAGTCAAACGTTTCCGCGACCGCCAGATTATTATTGAGAATATTCTATTCGGCGAAGTGATCCGCCTGGTGGAGATTTCCGGATATCAGCAGCGTGTCCTGTACCAGAAAGGTCCGCTGCTATCCGATCAGGAACTGACGAAGCTGTTCTACTCTATTGAAGGTGAGGAGCGGATCCGTGACCGCCGGCTGGAGGTTGATGAGCAGCTGGACCGGCTGAGTGAAGCCATGCGCAATAAGGATTCTGCAGAGGTGGAGGCTTGCACGGCCAGGCTGAACATTCTGACCAGGGAGCTTGCCGCACTTGAATGGTGAAATTGAATGAATTATCTTCTGTTCAAGGCACCCTGCTTCCGGGGTGCCTTGAACTTTGTAATGCAAGTTGCGTGCAGGGGTTCACTTCTGCGCCCAAAACCGTTAAAATAGTCATTGTGAGCAATTTCCCTGATTCTTAGGACTTTGTCAATGAAATTGATCTCTCTTTCGCAGGCAGAACTTTGCTGTCTCTGACAAAGGGTGGTATTCTTATACTGCGAGAAATGGATTTCACAAAAAATACAGGGTGCAAAGGGTGGAGAACCAGATGTCAAAACAACAAATCGGCGTCATTGGCTTGGCGGTAATGGGCAAAAATTTGGCTCTTAACATCGAGAGCAAAGGCTTTAGCGTATCCGTGTTTAACCGTTCCCCGGAGAAGACACATGATCTGGTCGCAGAAGCAGCAGGCAAAAACCTGGTAGGTACTTTCTCAGTCGAGGAGTTTGTACAATCCTTGGAAGTGCCGCGCAAAATTCTGATCATGGTTCAGGCGGGCAAAGCAACCGATGCTACCATTGAGCAGCTGCTGCCTTTCTTGGATCAAGGCGATATTATTATCGATGGCGGTAACGCTTATTTCCCTGACACCGTTCGCCGCAGCAAATATCTTGAGGACAAAGGCTTCCGTTTCGTCGGCACCGGCGTATCCGGCGGCGAAGAAGGCGCATTGAAAGGCCCTTCCATTATGCCTGGCGGTCAGGAAAGCGCGTATAAGCTGGTTGAACCTATTCTTACGGCTATTTCTGCCAAAGTGGACGGAGAGCCTTGCTGTACATATATCGGACCGGACGGTGCCGGACACTATGTGAAAATGGTGCATAACGGCATTGAGTACGGCGACATGCAGCTGATCGGCGAAGCGTATCATTTGCTGAAAGATGTGCTGGGCCTGGATGCCAAGGAACTGCACAACACCTTCGCAGAGTGGAACAGCGGCGAGCTGGACAGCTACCTGATCGAGATTACTAAGGATATCTTCGCGCAGTATGACGAAGAAACAGGCAAACCAATGGTTGATGTCATCCTTGACGCTGCCGGACAAAAGGGTACCGGCAAATGGACAAGCCAAAGCTCGCTGGATCTCGGCGTGCCTCTGTCCATGATCACCGAATCCGTATTCTCCCGCTTCCTGTCTGCGATGAAGGAAGAACGCGTTGAAGCCAGCAAAGTGCTGAGCGGTCCTGCTGCTGTGGCCTTCGATGGTGACAAGGCTGAATTCATCGAGAACGTGCGTAAAGCATTGTTCGCCAGCAAAATCGTATCGTATGCACAAGGCTTCGCACAGCTGCGTGTAGCTTCTGATGAATACGGCTGGGATCTGAAATATGGTGAACTGGCTAAGATCTGGCGCGGCGGCTGCATTATCCGCTCCCGGTTCCTGCAGAACATCACGGATGCCTATGCCAATAATGCAGACCTGAAGAACCTGCTGCTTGATCCGTTCTTCAAGGATGTTATGGATAACTACCAATCCGCATGGCGCAAAGTTATTGCTTCGGCCGTAACCCTGGGTATTCCGGTTCCAGGCTTCTCCAGTGCGCTTGCTTACTATGACAGCTACCGTACAGAACGCCTTCCGGCGAACCTGCTGCAGGCACAACGCGATTATTTCGGCGCCCACACCTTCAAACGCGTGGACAAAGAAGGCGTATTCCACCACAACTGGCTGGCTGAATAACAGTAACCGCCCAGCTTAGGCTATTGAGAGCCCGAAATGCTTTTCGCTTCCTGCGGAGAGCTTTCGGGCTTTTTTGCACCTATGCTGCATTGTGCAAACTTTTCACCCTGTGTTATGATATGACAAATGTCGCGGTTGGAGGTAGTTATGGCTGGGGATCAGGAAGAACAGCAGAATATACGGAATATAACAGAGAACAGAAATATCATACTTGTTGGAATGATGGCTACGGGGAAGTCAACGGTAGGCGCTATGCTGGCTGAGGAGCTTGGATATGAACTGGTTGATCTGGATGCAGTGATTACGGAGAGTGAAGGCCGGAGTATTGCTGATATTTTTGCCGCAGGCGGCGAAGAGGCTTTCCGGAAGATTGAATCGGCCGTACTGAAGCGGATGCTGCAGGGTGAACGCAGAATTATCTCTACAGGCGGAGGCGCAGTGCTGGCACCCGGTAATGCGGAAGTTATGCTCGAGCAGGGACTTGTTGTGGCACTTACAGCCACTGAGGAAGCGATTATCGCCCGTGTCAGCGGGGATGAGAACCGGCCGCTGCTCGCCGGCAATGCTGCAGAACGGGTCCGCGCTATTATGGAGCAGCGCAGGGAAGCTTACCGTTTCGCGCACTGCACGGTCGATACAACGGAGCTGAATGTGGCCGAAGTCTCACAATATATTTTAATGCATTACCGCGCTTGAGCTTTTAAGTGTGTTTGCGTTCGTGATTTAGACTAGGCTTGTTCGGTTTCATTCCATTCAATCATGCCGCCGCTCAGATTCGAGCCCTTAATGCCAAATTGCTGCAGATATTCGCAGACACGCTGGCTGCGGTTGCCGGAACGGCAAATGAAGATGATCTCGGTATCAGCCGGAAGCTCATCAGTCTGCTGCGGGATCAGGCCCATCGGGATATGCTGCGCACCGGGAATCATGCCGAAGGCAACCTCATCATCTTCGCGGACGTCGATCAGAACAAGCTCTTCGCCTGAAGCGAGTCGCTCACGCAGTTCCTGCGGTGTAATCTGTGGGATTTCATTCATGGTTGTACCCTCTTTTCTGTCCTAATAGAATGTATCAATGATAACACAACTGCGGATTACCCTGTCAAACGGGGCCGTACATACAGAAACTATATTACTTTAAGGAGCGCTTAAATTATGGACGTTATTGTTAGGCCAACGCCGACACTGCAAGGGGAATTCGGAGCTCTGTCATCCAAAAATTACACAACACGCTACCTGCTGGTAGCTGCCCTGTCGGAAGGAGTCAGCACGATTTATCATCCCGCGCACAGCGAGGACAGCGATGCCATCCGCAGATGTATCGCCGATCTCGGTGCTGTACTGACCGAAGATGAGGAGAAGATTGTAGTTCAGGGGTTCGGGCGTCACCCGCGTGATGTCAAGGAGCTGAATGTCGGGAATGCCGGTGCCGTGCTGCGTTTCCTGATGGCGGTTGCCGCGCTCAGCCCAGAGGTCACTTTCGTGAATACGTATCCGGATTCGCTCGGCAAACGCCCGCATGATGACCTGATTCAGGCGCTGGGCCAGCTTGGTGTAGAGGTAGAGCATCATAACGGAAGGCTGCCGATCACTATTCGCGGCGGCAAACCGCAGGGCGGACGGATTACCGTATCCGGTGCCGTTAGCTCACAGTATCTCAGTGCGCTGCTGTTTCTAACTCCGCTTCTTGAAGAAGACAGCGAGATTATCGTCCAGGATGATCTGAAATCCAAGGTGGTCATCGGACAGACGCTTGAGGTCATGGAGCAGGCCGGTATTACCGTACATGCTGCTGAGGATTATATGTCCTTCCAGGTGCCGGGCCGTCAGGCCTATGCGGCCAAGTCCTATACGGTTCAGGGGGATTATCCGGGATCAGCAGCTGTACTTGCGGCCGCAGCGGTGACCAAATCGGATGTGACGATTCACCGTCTGGCCGAGCATAGCAAGCAGGGGGAACGGGCG
Source organism: Paenibacillus sp. IHB B 3415 (assembly GCF_000802655.2). Classification (NCBI taxonomy): domain Bacteria; kingdom Bacillati; phylum Bacillota; class Bacilli; order Caryophanales; family Paenibacillaceae; genus Paenibacillus; species Paenibacillus sp. IHB B 3415. The sequence continues at coordinate 47,245 of NZ_JUEI01000022.1, forward strand.
ATTGTTGATGTGCTGCGGATGATGGAGGTACCGCTCACGCATGAGAATGGTACCGTTCATGTGCAGGGCAACGGTATTCTGAAGGCGGTGGAATTCGATGGTGATGCAGCTACGGATGCTGTACTGGCCATGGTGGCCGCTGCCGTATTCGCTGAAGGAACCTCACGCTTCTACAATGTGGAGAATTTGCGTTACAAGGAATGTGACCGCATTACCGACTACCTGGCCGAGCTGACCCGTGCCGGTGCGAAGGTGGAAGAGCGCCGTGACGAGATCATTGTCCATGGCACGCCTGAAGGTGTTGAAGGCGGTGTAACCATAAACGCGCATTATGATCACCGCGTAATTATGGCGCTTACTGTAGTTGGCCTCAGAGCCCGTCAGCCGCTGCGGATCAAGGATGCCCATCATGTCGCGAAGTCGTACCCGCAATACTTTGACCATCTGCGTTCGCTGGGCGCGAATGTGGAATGGGTAGAATAACAAAGGTGGGTCCGTTAAATATCAATCCGCTCACGGAGGATGATATTTCTCCGGTATCGGATCTTTATAAGATTGCAATATTGGATGCTTTTGAAAGAGAAGGACTGGGTCACCTGCAAAGTGACCTACAGCAGGAGATCGAATCCAAGATACGAATGGCTGCTGCTTCCTTGAATCCGCCGAATTCAGATACCTGGTTCTGGGTCGCGAGAATTGACGGTAGGGTTGTCGGCACCATTTCTTATGCACCATGCGGAGAGGACATCAGGGTCTGTACCAGGAATCAGCTGGATGCTGTAGGCGAGCTGGGCAGTCTGTACGTTTTGCCTGAATATCAGGGGCAAGGGATCGGGTCGGCTTTGATTGCGATGCTCATGGTATTTCTTCGGGAGCAGGGAATCACTCAGTTCTGCCTGGACAGCGGCTACAGACGCGCACAAACCAGGTGGCTGCGGAAATTTGGAGAACCCTATGTGATAGTTAAGGATTATTGGGGTCCGGATTCTGTCCATATGGTCTGGCTGTGTACGGTGAGCTGAAATTTCTGCCGCACCAACGGGAACGTGTCTCCCTGGCGCCGGCTTCTTACCAGACTGATAATGAACAGGTTCAGCAGTCGCGTGAGCCGTGTGAATTTGGAACTTGGTAAGCTCCGCTGTATGATGTATTTATAACGACATCTAACCACGGGAAGGGGAAATACACATGAGCTTTGAGAATCCAAGCAGGGATGAAATTGGAGATATTCTGGCTGGTGCAGGCAATATTGCCGTAGTTGGCCTATCTGACAAAACGGACCGCACCTCTTATATGGTCGCAGGCGCTATGCAGAGCCGGGGGTACCGGATTATTCCGGTCAATCCGTCGGTAGACGGAGAGATCCTGGGTGAGAAATGCTATCACACGCTGGCGGAAATTCCTGAGCCGGTGGATATTGTGAATGTATTCCGCCGCAGTGAATACTGCGCGGCTGTAGCGCAGGAAGCCGCAGATATAGGCGCGCGCGTGCTCTGGCTGCAGCAGGGCATCATCAGCCAGGAGGCGGCTGACATCGCCGCTGCCCACGATATGATCGCCATCATGGACCGCTGTATCAAGGTGGAAGAAGCGATTACGATGAAGGGCCGGAGCCGGGCCTAGGTGCTCGAATGCAGCCGGATGAAAGAGCTCATGGGGAGCCGGATGGAGCTCCGGCTTCTGGTTTTCATAATCCGGAATGCTGGAACAGTACAAATCCCTGGAATCCGAATGTCTTTGTCCTCTTGCCGCACACGGCTGGAGGAATATGGATTTTATCAAGTGCGATTGCTATACTTGAAACAGACGAAGAACGTCCTTTACTCCATTTCATGGGGGAAGGGCGTTTTTTTTATTTTACAGGAGGTCATTCATATGGACTTTGAACAGGCACATTGCACGTTTATTGAGACGCATACTAATGAAAGGGCTGGTGAACGGCGGGGGAGGCTGCTGCGTGGACACAATTATGCGGAGAAACTGTTTTTACAGAATGTATGGTGGCCGCTGTTTGAGTCGCTGGAGCAGCTGCATCCGGAATACGAAGTATATGACTGGAACCGCAAGTCGCAATTTTTGGATTTTGCTTTTCTGCCTGCAAGCGGCAGCCGTTTCGGAATCGAATGCGATGGTTTTCAGAGTCATGTTAAAGACATGGACCGTGAAAAATTCAGCTATGCACTTAACAGGGATACCTTCTTAACGGGAATGGGCTGGAAAATGCTGCATTTCTCATTCGACGATATCCAGCAGCGTCCGGAGGTATGCCGGATGCTGCTGCAACTGGCGTTGGCACCTTATTTAGCCCGGAGTACTGCCGCTCAGCATTTGATTTCTGAAGAGATGGATGTGTTAAGACTGGCATGGCGGATTGCACGGCCGCTTCGTCCCAAGGATGTGACTGAATATTTACACATCAATTTCCGGACGGCGCGCAAGCTGCTGGTAGCCTTGAGTGATAAAGGATTGCTCAAACCTGTATTTTCAAAGGAACGGGTACGGTACTACGAGGTTAGCACAATGCGGTCTGATATCGTATGGTGACTTCGGAATAACAATTATTAATGTGATCGCATGGGAATAAATACGCCTCAGATCTAGTGCTGTGCGAAAGACAGCCGCTCATTGCGGACACGCCTAACGTTATTTACTGCAGTCTTCAAACTGAAAGTGTAATAGCAGATAAGTGTATTTAGTACAACTAAAATGCGCTCTACAGAGGGTTTTTCAGGAATAACTGCACTTCGTACAATTAAAAAACCGATTTTTGCGATTATAGCGGAATTAGACCTGAATAGTTGTACAGAATGCAATTAAAATAAAATATAAGATCTCCTAGTCAATTATAGTTGTACAAACTACACTTATTCAGTCGCAGCAGTCGCAGCAGTCGCAGCAGTCGCAGCAGTCGCAGCAGTCGCAGGAGTCGCAGGAGTCCTGCGACTGACCTGCATTGCAGAGGATGGTTTGTGTCAGGTAAAAGTATCCGGGTAATCGCCTCCGAGCCAGGCTATCCTTGCTGTGTTTGTTCACACGTATTCTTTTGACAAAAACTGCTGCAGCGCTTACCATTCAATATAGAAAGAAAGGAGAGGGTCACCTTGAATTGGCTCGGATCTTTGCAGCAGTTAGGCAGAGCCATTATGCTTCCTACCATGGTGCTTCCGGCGGCGGCCATCTTGCTGAGTCTGGGCAGCTTACCGTGGTCTGCATGGGGACTTTCTTCGGTATCCGAAGTGACGACATACGCGGGGCAAGGAATATTCTATTTCATGCCTTATTTGTTTGCTGTCGGTGTGGCGTGGGGATTGTCCAATCAGGCCGGACCGGCCGGACTGGCGGCGCTCGCAGGGATGTTCACTTATGACCGGATTGTTTCCAACATGGGAGACGGGGCTGTACAGCCTGCAACATTAATTGGTATTATCCTTGGGATTGTAGCCGGCGTAGCGCATAACCGGTTTAAGAATATCAAACTGCCGGAGGCGATCCAGTTTTTTGGAGGGTCGCGTTTTGTACTGCTTTTTATGGGCTTGTTCTCCGCGCTGTTCGCCTGGGTGATGCTTGGCGTATCACCGCTGCTCCAGCAGCTGCTGAATGATCTCTTCAGGGGAGTGCAGATTACCGGCGGATATGGAGTTTTCGTCTACGGGGTATTGTATAGGGTGCTGACGGCCTTTGGCCTGCATCATATTCTCAATAATGTATTCTGGTTTCAGCTGGGCTCCTTCACGACGCCTGACGGAAGTGCGGTCGTGCAAGGGGATTTGCCGCGTTTTTTTGCCGGTGACCCTACAGCGGGAATCTTCATGGCCGGGCTGTTCCCGATCATGATGTTTGCCCTGCCGGCGATTGCCTTCGCGATTATCCAGGAAGCGCGCGAGGACCTCAAGCCGAAGATTAAGAAGACTTTTTTGCGTGCCGCTTTGGTCTGCTTTCTGACCGGGGTGTCGGAGCAGATTGAATTCGCGTTTCTGTTCGCTTCACCATATTTATTCGCGCTGCATGTAGTCATGTCCGGCCTTGCCATGGTACTGACCTACTCGCTCGGCATTCATCACGGGTTCTCGTATTCGGCCGGTGCGATCGATTTCTTCCTCAATCTGCATCTGTCCCAGCGGGCCTGGCTGCTGATTCCGATCGGGATCGGCTATGGCATCGTCTACTATAATGTGTTCCGCTGGGCGATACGCCGCTTCCAGATTCCTACACCGGGCCGCGAAGAAGGGTCCGAGCTGGGAGACTGGGCGGGGAATATACCGTATCAGGCTCCGCTGATTCTGGAGGCGCTGGGCGGCAAAGAGAATATCGTACAGGTACAGGCCTGCATCACCCGGCTAAGATTAACTGTGCATAACGACCGTTTGATAGATACAGGAGCACTTAAGGGGCTTGGCTCCGCAGGCATTATCAAGCTGGGCGGCGGCAATGTGCAGGTCGTCTTCGGTACATACTCGGAGCTGATCCGCGAAGAGATCGACAAGCTGATGCTGCGCGATTTGCCGCAGGTGCTGTTCAGCTCGCCCATACAGGGCCGGATGATGCCGATCGAAGAGGTGCCGGATCATATTTTCGCCGCGAAGCTGGTTGGGGACGGAGTAGCGTTTTTCCCGGAAAAAGGAGAGCTGGTCTCGCCCGTATTCGGCAAGGTGATGCATGTATACCCTACAATGCACGCAGTGGGCATCTCTACACCCGAAGGGCTTGAGGTGCTTATGCATATAGGGATTGATACTTCGCAGCTTAAAGGGCCGTTCGAGGCGCTTGTACAGGAGGGGGACAGCGTGGAGCCGGGGCAGCTGCTGGTCAGATTTGATCTGGCTTTTTTGAAGGAGCATGCCGCTTCACTCGCTACACCTATGGTCATTACCAATCCGGACCGCGTAAAATCCTGGAGCTATGCTCCATTTAAAAATGTTAAAAAGGGGCAGTCGTCAGTCATGTCCGTTGTTCTACACGAAAGTAATGTTGGAGGGATCGAAGCATGATACAAGGCATAGGCGCCGCAGCAGGTGTTGCCATCGGGAAGGCCTTTGTCTTGCCGAACTGGGAATGGAGTCTGCCGGACACTCAGGTGAATCCGGTGGATCTGGCTAAGGAGTTTGAACGTTTATACGAAGGGATCCGCACCTCCAAGGATGAGATCGAATTTATCAAAAGAGAATTCCGGGAGGTCGTCGGGCCGGAGGAGTCGAGTATTTTTGATGCCCATCTGGCGATCCTGGACGACCCTGTGTTCATGAGCGAAATCCGCGGCATTATCGAACGCCAGTATAAAGCGGCAGAGGTGGCGGTTAAGGAAGCCATTGACCATTTTGTAGCTATGTTCGATCTGCTGGACGATGAGTATATGAAGGAGCGGGCGGTGGATATCAAGGATGTCGGCAACCGTCTGCTGAAGCATCTGCTGGGTGCGCCGGAGGTTACCCTTCCGTCGGATACACAGCCTTATATTCTTGTGGCGAAGGAGCTCTCTCCGTCCCAGCTGGCGCATTTGAACCCGGCCTATGTGCTGGGCATTGTCACGATGATGGGCGGCAAGACTTCGCATTCCTCCATCATGGCCCGGGCGCTTGGCATTCCGCTGGTCGCGGGCCTGGAGAACAAAATCCTTACCCCGATTCAGACCGGGGACATGCTGGTGCTCGACGGGGAGACCGGAGCCGTGATGCTCCATCCGGATGAGTCCACAGTGCGGGATTTCACCTCCAGACGTGCCAAACAGCTCAAAAAGCGGGAACAGCTGGAGCTGCTCGCTACCGTTGAAGCTTTCACCAAAGACGGCGTATCTCTGCGTCTGGCAGGCAATATCAGCTCTGTGAAGGAGCTTAATATGGCGCTGAAATATGGAGCCGAAGGTGTGGGGCTGTTCCGTACGGAGTTTCTGTATATGGACCGTAATACGTTCCCGACGGAAGACGAACAGTTTGAAGTCTATAAGCTTGTAGCTGAAAAAGTCGGCAAGGAGTCTGTAGTCATTCGCACCCTGGATATCGGAGGAGACAAGCATCTGGATTACTTCCAGCTGCCGGAGGAGCAGAATCCGTTCCTCGGCTACCGTGCGATCCGCATCAGTCTGGACCGCAAAGACATGTTCAAGACACAGATGACGGCCATTCTGCGGGCCAGCCATTACGGCAATGTTCGGATGATGTTCCCGATGATCTCCTCCGTAGAAGAGGTTCAGGCTGCCAAAGCCGTGCTGGAGGAAGTGAAAAGCGAGCTGGACAGCCGGGGGATTCCATATGACCGCAAGCTGCCTGTAGGCATTATGATTGAGGTTCCAGCCGCTGTTATGATTGCCGATCTGCTGGCGGAGGAAGTGGATTTCTTCAGTATCGGCACGAATGATCTTGTGCAGTACGTACTCGCTGTGGACCGGATGAATGAGCAGATTGCCCATATGTATCATCCCTACCATCCGGCAGTGCTGCGCATGATCAAGATGACCGTGGATGCGGCCCGCAGCGTAGGCATCGATGTCAGTGTGTGCGGTGAGATGGCCGCAGATGAACGGTCACTACCGCTCTGGCTGGAGCTCGGAATCAGTGTGCTGAGCATGTCGCCGCAGGCGCTGCTTAAGGTGAAGCACCGTACCCTGAACACGCTGGCTTCCGAAGCCAGAGAAGTTGCCAAGCTCTGCTTCCGTAACCGGACCAGTTCTGAGACGGAGGAGCAGCTGAGTGCCTTTGCCGGGCGCAGCGGAATTACGCTGGGTGCAGGCGGTGACTCCAAAGAAAAAACGTCATAACCATTAACGGGCACACATAATGAGCTTAACTAATATAAAGTCCGGCGTGGTGGTCAACCCATACACGCCGGGCTTTTTGCTGTGAATCACAGCTGTCACAGGCTCCTTAAAGAGAAGCTGCCTTACCCGTTTATCTTATTTGTCCCAAAAAAGTAAAACCGTTTGCGGCGCTGCGCAGTCAGTATATACAGAAATCAAAAAAAACAGAGGGAGGATGCGGGATGGAGAATGTTTGGGAAGGCGAGCGGATGCGGGTCTTAAATGAGCAGGAGCAGCTGTTCATCAGCCGGGTGCTAGAGCAGAAGAAAATACTCTACAGCATAGCCTATAGCTACTTGCGGAGCGAGGTGGAGGCGCTTGAAGTAGTGCAGGAAACTACATATAGAGCCTGGGTCAAGCGTGGGAGTCTGAAGGATACGGACCGGTTTGCGCCCTGGCTGACAAGAATTCTGATCAACTGCTGTAAGGATGAATTGAAGCGGAGGAAACGTCTGGCGTCTCCTGGTCCGGTTCAGATTAGCGGCGGCCTGCAGGAGATGACCAGTGACCGTAAGCTGGATATGGAGCAGGCGCTGAATGGGGTCAAGCCGAAATACCGCCAGGTGCTCGTACTGAAGTATTACCGGGATATGACACTGACCGAAATCGCCGAGGTGCTGGGCAAGCCTGAAGGGACGGTCAAAACTTGGCTGAACAAGGGACTGAAGCAGCTGCGCGACAAAATGAGAATTAGAGGAGGACTATAGGATGGCTACGAGTGAAGAAACACTGCTGAAGGAGTATTATCACAGTCTGTCAGTCGAAGCGGATGAAATTGCTGAGCTGAAGCTGAATGCTGCAATTCGCAAGGGGATAACCCGGTCGCAGAAATTCAATATGTCTCTAAAAGCGCGTTATGTTTTGGGTTCGGTGGCTATGCTGGCGATTCTGCTGCTGTTCGTTTTTCCTTGGGGGAGCGAGGCTTTGAAGCCGCGAAGTTCTGCTCTGAGCTCACAGGTCACGGCGCAGGATATGAAGTGGTTTGATGCTTACAGCAAAGTTGCCGGAGGTGATTCTACAGTTACTTCAGCTTTTGCCGCAGGCCTCATTAAGCCGTTAAGCGGCGCAACAGCAGAGAAGGATGGGTATGTTCTGACAGTGGAAGCCGTTGCAGCAGATCGGATGGGAATCCTCTTTTTCTATAAGCTGGAGAATAAGAACTTAAGTGCATCTGCTTATTCGCTCTCAGTGACTACAGTTGCAGATATAGAACTAGGACAAGGGGCTTACTTCAGCAGTAATCCGAAAGCTGTATCTGGAGTAACACGAGGATACCAAAAAGCACTTTGGAACCGCAATTATACGAAGCTGCCGGAGCGGATGGCGGTAAAGCTGAGTGTGGTGGGGCCGGTAGGCGGGGTGGTCGATGGCATACAGAACTTTGCGACAACCAATGAGGTGTATGTCCCGATCACCATTGAGCAGAATGCTGTTGCACAGTCCGGAGAGACCGTATCCATTAACCGGACTATGGAAATCGCTGGCCAGGATGTTGAGATCGGGGACGTATATATAGCTGCAACTGGCATCTATGTGGAAACTGCATACAGCCCGCAGAATTCCGTGGAAATATTCGGTCTGAACAGCCCGCATATTCTGCTTGGAGGCGGTAATGATTTCACTGCATTGTATTCAAAAGCATCGATTAATGTTGAGGGCAAACAGTATCTCGTATTCCCTGGCAGTGAATTGTCACCTGGAACCATGAAGCTGCAAATTGATGGTGTCGTCGGTCTTGAGAAATCCGCCCAGGAGCTGATAGTAGATACGGATAAGAAGCAAATAATCAAAGGACCTGACGACCGCCTGCGGATAACCGCTGCGTCTAATACTCATAGCTTGATTATGGAATACCAAAGACCCAGCAATAAAAGCGCTGGCTATACTGCAAATGTAATTCTGGATCAGACATTCAAGGACGGAGCAGGCAAATTGCATACGGCTACGTATAATCCCGCGGTGCCTGTTATTGATCCTGCTCATGCTGACGACAAGGTTCCTCCCTTTCAACATGCTTACAAGCTGGGCACGGCCGAGCTGCAGCAGCCTTTGACATTCAAGATCATTAGTTACCCGAATCTGATTAAAGATAAAGCAGAGCTTACTCTTTGCAAATAACACAATGTAATTTAAAAAGCCCTGCTCGCCGCTACAGCGGAGAACAGGGCTCTTCATGTACTAGTGTCACTTAATTTCAATATGGTGCGGCTTATTCCCCAGCCAGCGCATCGCAGAAAGCCTTGCCGTAAGGAGGCAGATCCGGCGGACGGCGGGCGGAAATGATATGTCCGTCGGTTACCACAGGCTCGTCCTTCCAGATGGCTCCGGCATTCTCCATATCATCACGGATGCCTGGAGTGGAGGTGACGGTTACACCCTCCAGTATTTTGGCGGAGATCAAGACCCAGCCGGCATGGCAGATCTGCCCGATCGGCTTCTTGGCTTCGTTGAAATCCTGCACCAGCTTCAGCACTGCGCTGTAGCGGCGGATTTTGTCGGGAGCCCAGCCTCCGGGTACCAGGATGCCGTCATAATCGGCTGCATTCAGTTCATCCCATGAATATTCAGCGGTGGCGGGTACGCCGTATTTGCCCACATAGGTCTTGTTTTTCTCCAGTCCGGCCAAATGAACCTCGGCGCCTTCTTCCCGCACGCGGTACACAGGATACCAGAGCTCCAAATCTTCAAACTCATCATCTACAAGCGCTATAACCTTTTTGCCAGCTAGTCTCATTCCATGCAGCTCCTTCCGGTTAATAACATCTCGGTTCTAAGCCATTCTATCAAAAGAAAAAGTTGAAGTCACTTTTCATATGGTAAAGTTTAAGTATTTTGCCAATTAAATCATTATATGCAAAACGGCAGGGATTCGCAGGAGTAAGGTCGAATATAGCATCTGAACAGGTAACCTTACGTGTTTTTTGAAAGATAATGGATAGGCTTCACGCAATAATTGTTCCAGGACGGCGTAGCTGTTTCTGCTTGGATTATTAAAAGATCATTCTGAGGTGTGGGAGATGTATAAAGATAATTTAATGAAGAAGTCATGCGGCTGCGGCGGGATCATGACCATACATATGCATACGCTGATTTATAGTGCAAAGATCAAAATTACTCATGTACCAGTATATACCTGCAGGCAGTGTGCTCGCTATGAACCTTTGCCCGTGATCAAACGGGATCTGGGGAAGCTCATCGGTGAGCTTGCTGCTAATCCGCCTGGCCGGAAGCAGCTCTCGTTTGCAGAGCGCAATGAGTGGGCCAGTGTACTGAAGGAAACGTTTGCTTCCGGTTTATTTGCCGGCGGCTTGCCTGAACTGGAGGAGTCAATCCGGAGTGCGATTCAGGGGCGGATTGATCTGCTATTGGACGTTTACCGCGTGGCTGTGGATATGTCCGACAGGTCATGGATGGGAGAAACTGGAGTTAGACTGTTCCAATTAACGGCTCAATCGGCAGAAAGTGCCAAATAAATGGCGCTTTTTGGCTTTTTGAAAAATTTTTCTGCAAAATCAATGAAAATCTTTCAACGAATGTTGGATTTTTCACGCACTTTTTGATACGATAGAAAGAGATTACAGGATTGCTGCAGCTGTCCGGTGGATGGAGCGCAGTATCCGCTTTTATCCGCCCCTGCATTTCTGAAATTTAAAGCGGTTTACGGCTGGGAGTTATTGGAGTATCAGGAATTGGCGGCAGGCGTTAAAGCCACGCCAGGACTGGCGTTTCAACCTTTGAAAGAAATTTTGAAAGGAAAATGAAGCGTTATCATTGCACAATTGTACAAAGTGTCGTATCATAATTTTAATTAGTCGAACGATAAAATTTATCGCAATGGAGAGAGTAATTTGACGGTAACCATTTACGATGTAGCTCGAGAAGCAGGCGTATCTATGGCTACGGTATCACGGGTTGTGAATAATAACCCGAACGTGAAACCGCAGACCCGGAAGAAGGTTTTTGAAGCGATTGAGCGTTTGGGCTATCGTCCAAATGCCGTGGCGAGAGGTCTCGCCAGCAAGAAAACGACAACCGTTGGGGTTGTTATCCCTGATATCTCCAACTCGATTTTTGCGGAAATTGCACGCGGGATTGAAGATATTGCCAATATGTATCACTACAATATCATTTTGTGTAATGCGGACAAGCGCAAGGAGAAGGAAATTCGTGTTATTAACACGCTGCTTGAGAAACAAGTGGACGGGCTGCTCTTCATGGGCGGAACCGTTACGGAGGAGCATATTCAGGCCTTCCAGACCTCAGCTGTTCCAATTGTGCTCTGCGCCACTCGTGATGAGAAGGGCACCTACCCTTCCGTCGATATCGATCATGAGACGGCTGCGTTTGATGCAGTGAACACGCTCATCCGTCACGGCCACCGTGAGATTGCAATGATCAGCGGAACACTGCAGGATCCCGCGAACGGCTATGCCCGGTTCCACGGCTACAAGAAAGCACTGGAAGCGGCAGGCATTGAGTACCAGGAGGATCTGGTCCGCATCGGTAACTATCGTTACGAATCCGGTGTCGAAGCGATGAAGTATTTCCTCGGCCTTAAGAAGAAACCGACCGCTATTTTTGCAGCAACCGATGAGATGGCCATTGGGGCAATTCACAGTATTCAGGATGAAGGATTGAAGGTTCCAGACGATTTCTCGATCATCAGTGTCGATAATATCCGGATGGCATCTATGGTTCGTCCTTTGCTCACTACTGTGGCACAGCCGATGTACGATCTGGGAGCAGTAGCGATGAGACTGCTGACAAAACTGATGAAGAAGGAAACGGTGGAGAACCCGCGGGTTATTCTGCCGCATGAAACCATTCTTCGCCTGTCTGTCAACCATGTGAACAAATAAGATTTGTCCGTTTCACAAGTGAATATAAGGTACGTAGAAAGCTCCTTCGGGAGCTTTTTATGTTTCAGGGAAGTTATAAATGGGAGGGTTAAGGATGAGTGAAGTTCTGGGTCTGATTGGCGCAATGGATGAAGAGATTATGCTGCTGCTTGAGGGAATGGAGAATAGACAGACAACCGTGAAGGCGGGGATAACCTTCCATTCGGGAACTGTATTCGGCAAAACAGCGGTGCTCTGCAAATCGGGGGTCGGCAAGGTGAATGCTGCAGTAACAACGCAGATTCTGCTGGACAGCTTCGGAGTTTCGCGGGTATTGTTCACTGGTGTGGCAGGTGCAGTGCATCCCGATTTGAATATCGGGGACATTGTCATTTCATCGCAGTGCATCCAGCACGATATGGATGTGACAGCGCTTGGTTACGCCAGAGGGGTGATTCCCTACCAGGAGACCTCTTCATTTCCTGCAGATCCGCAGCTGGTGAAGCTGGCGGAGCAGGCGTGCCGGGAGCTGAAGCAGAAGTCTGTGACAGGTATTGTACTGTCCGGAGATCAGTTTATTGCAAGTAAGGATACCGTTACCGTGCTGCGTGAGCAGCTGGACGGAGCTTGTGCCGAGATGGAGGGGGCAGCTGTCGCCCAGGTCTGCAATATGAACGGGACGCCGTTTGTGATCATCCGTTCCATGTCTGACAAAGCGGATGGTTCGGCCCATGTGAATTACCGTGAGTTCACGGTGACTGCTGCGGAACGTTCACACGCCATACTGGAGTATATGCTGAAGGCAATGTAAGCTCCGACCAATGCAATCCCGGCCCTATCAATACATGAACCGCTGTCTGAAGCGGACCCGGTCGAAGGTCTCGCGGGAGGACAGCGGAACAGCCTGGCCCATGCGGACCATTAGGCAATTGGCCGGATGGGAGCAGATTTCCGGGTCATCCGTGGCATACCACACCATATCTACGGTCTTCATCAGCTTCTCCATCATCTGCCGGTATTCCCAGACCGTGAGGCCGCTGCCCTTCAGATCCCAATGCCAATAATATTCCGTAGTGAATACGATGCAGTTCTCCAATTGCCCTTCTTCAAAAGCACTGGAGACCAGCAGCTTCCCAAGCCCGCATCCCCGGTATTCATCCGCGACTTCGATGGCCCCCAGCTCTACGAGATCTTCCATCCCTCCCTGAGACCACAGCTCCAGCTCATCCGGATAATGAAAGGTGACATACCCTACTATAACGCCTGAGACCACTGCAGCGACGACGCGGCCTTCCGGCAGTCCTGATATCTCGATCAATGCTTCCAGCTGCTCCTGCGGCTTCCGGAAGGCATCCAGATCGCGGTGCATATCCAGGAGCTTGAGAGTATCCGGAGATAAAGGTCCTTCAACGGATATAAGCCTGTCTTTATGCTCTAAGGTATGGGACACGGGGATTTTGCAGTGCTCCATGATTGGTCTCCCTCCGGTTCACTATATTATGGAATGTAACCGCTTCCTGTGATATACTGGTTTCGACACGGAAAATTCACATTTGGCGCGTTGACAACATGGCAGTTAAGAGATTCATACCCTTAAAGCTTAAATCAAACCAGTAGGGGAGGCAAGAGTAATGGGGCAAGTCCACAGCGAAATTTTGCCGGGCCGTGTGCAACACGCGAATATGAAGGATTATTCCCGGGCCGTTGACGAATTCCGGTGGGAGGATGTCGAGAGAAGCTTCTCCTGGCATGGGACAGGTAAGGTGAATATGGCTCATGAAGCCGTAGACCGTCATGTGCAGGGAGGGCGGGGAGCAGCTACTGCTTTGATCTATAGTGATACTGTGCGCGAGGAGAGGTACACCTTTGCCGACTTGCGTGAACGGTCGAACAAGTTCGGTAATGTGCTCCATAAATATGGGATTGGCAAAGGGGACCGGGTATTCATCTTCATGCCGCGCACACCGGAGCTGTACTTCAGCCTGCTGGGCATTCTGAAGGTGGGAGCCGTAGCAGGACCGCTGTTCGAGGCGTTCATGGAAACGGCAGTGAAGGACCGCCTGGAGGATAGCGGAGCGGTGGCGCTGGTGACTACGCCGGAGCTGCTGCAGCGGGTGAAGCGCGACCAGCTTCCGGGGCTGCGCCACATTATTCTGGTCGGAGGTTCCGCAGCTGAAGATCCGGGGCTGCTGAGTTATGAAGCAGAGATGGCTGCAGCTTCGGCAGAGCTGGAACCGGAATGGTTGAGTCTTGAGGATGGTTTGATCATGCATTATACCTCCGGGTCCACCGGTAAGCCTAAGGGCATCTATCATGTGCAGCGGGCAATGATTCAGCATTATTATACAGGCAAGGTTGTACTGGATTTGCGTCCGGATGATGTGTACTGGTGTACGGCAGATCCCGGCTGGGTGACCGGAACCTCTTACGGGATCTTCGCTCCCTGGCTAAACGGAGTAGCCAACGTGATCCGGGGAGGCCGCTTCAGTCCGCAGGACTGGTATAAGACCATTGAACGCTATGGGGTAACGGTGTGGTACAGCGCGCCTACGGCATTCCGTATGCTGATGGGCGCAGGGGAAGGAAGCCTTCAGGATATTGATCTGAGCAGTCTGCGCCATGTTCTGTCTGTAGGGGAACCGCTGAACCCGGAAGTCGTGCGCTGGGGAGATAAATTCTACCATCAGCGGATTCATGACACCTGGTGGATGACGGAGACAGGTGCGCAGCTGATCTGCAATTATCCGGGGATGGATATCAAGCCCGGCTCCATGGGACGGCCGCTGCCTGGAATTGAAGCTGCGATCCTGGATGATCACGGCAACATCCTGCCGCCGTATTCCATGGGCAATCTGGCGATCCGGACACCCTGGCCGTCGATGATGGGTAAGGTTTGGAACAATCAGGCCAAATATGATGAATACTTCCGGATTGCCGGATGGTATATTTCCGGGGATTCGGCTTATATGGACGAGGACGGTTACTTCTGGTTCCAGGGCAGGATTGATGATGTAATTAATTCTTCTGGAGAGCGGATCGGTCCGTTCGAGGTAGAGAGCAAACTGGTTGAACACCCGGCGGTAGCCGAGGCTGGAGTGATCGGCAAGCCGGATGTGATGCGTGGAGAGATTATCAAAGCGTTCATCTCGCTGCGGGATGGCTACGCCCCGACTGCAGAGCTGAAGGACGAGATTGCTGCTTTTGTCAAAGCGGGCCTGTCTGCCCATGCTGCGCCGCGCGAGATTGAATTCAAGGAGAAGCTTCCGAAGACCCGCTCCGGCAAAATTATGCGCCGTGTCCTGAAGGCCTGGGAGCTGCATCTTCCGGCAGGCGATTTATCTACGATTGAGGATTGAAGCCTATATCAGCCTATAGAAAAGACCGTTCCCTCAGATGCAGGGAACGGTCTTTCATCTTCCGGCAGGCGATTTATCTACGATTGAGGATTGAAGCCTATATCAGCCTATAGAAAAGACCGTTCCCTCAGATGCAGGGAACGGTCTTTTGCAGTTCATTCAATGGGCGCTATCCCCAGACTATTGCTTATGGCGTGGTTGCACCGGTATTGCCGCCAGCTCCGTTGCTGCTGCCAGACGGCGTTGCTTCATTGCCGCCTGGCGGCTGGACAATGATCATTCCCGGATCATCGCTGCTTTCCGGGATGATTCCCGGCTCCGGCGTTGGCTCCGTGCCGTCAGAGCCCGGCACTTCCTCCGGAGGCAGCGTCGGCTCTGGTGTAGGCTGAGTACCGGCTACACTGCCGGAGGCTGTCTCATGCCCTGCAACGTCTACAGCAGCCACATAGAAGGTGGCATTGGCGCTGGCAGGTGTGCCGGGCTTGAAGACGGTACTCTCACCGGCTGAGAGCACAGCCTGCTTTTGGAAGGAGCCGCCGTTCAGTGAACGGTATAACCGGTAACCCGCAACATCGGATGATCCGCTAGGAGTGAAGGTAACTACAGCTTTGCCGGTACTGTAGGAGACCATCACTTCCCCCGGAGCACTAGGCGCGTTGCCGTCATCCACCCGGGGGTCCACCTCAGTCGGGAAGTCTGTCTTGGCATCTTCCGGCATGTAGTACGACAGAGATTCATGTTCTTTCATGGCCGGGAAGGCCGCAAGCAGTTCTTTGACCAAGCTCTGAATCGGCTTCTCGCGTTTGACGACAATCTTCTCTTTCAGGAAATCCTCCGGCGTTCCTTCCAGCGGAAGGTAATTCACCCCGTTGTAGGTGATATATTTGGCTTTGGAGATTCCGTCATCACTTTCTGAAGGTACGAACTTGGCGTTGAACAGGTCCGTGGTGAATCTATCCGTCAGATCCGACGGCTTCTTGCCGCTGTAAGCGGAGACCGTCGCTTTGACGATGCCCTCCGGCTTCGGAAATTCCTTCGTCACGAACAGCTCCGGACGTTTGTCGATCACGGTATTCATAACCTTGGTCCACAAAGTCTGCGCCTGCCGTTTCTGCGTATCTCCCTGCAGGGTGTTAATCTGTTCTTTGTATCCAACCCACATGCCCAGGGTAACATCCGGGGTATAGCCCATGAACCAGACATCCCCGTAGTTCTGCGTAGAACCGGTTTTGCCGACAATCGGAACTTCTTTGAAGTGCTCATATTTGCTTTTGACTGTACTTGCCGTACCGTCTGTTATTACTGTGCGCAGCATATCCGTCATCAGATAAGCGGTCTGCTTGGAGAAGACCTGCTCCGGATTTACTTTATGCTGATAGATGATCTTGCCTTGGGAGTCTACAATCTTCTCAATCATATAAGCATCATTGAATGCGCCCTGATTGCCGATTGAGGAATAGGCATTCGTTAATTCTTCAACGGAAACCCCGTAACGCAGCCCCCCGATTACTCCGGTCTGTGCGTTATAATCATCGTCCTGAATCGTAGTAATCCCGAGCTTTTTGGAAAAAGTCCATGCGTTCTCAATGCCAACCTTGTCATTGAACAGCTTCAAGGCCGGCAGGTTGAGGGATTTATTCAGGGCATAACGGGCGGTAACCAGCCCCTGATAGCGGTTATTGGCATTCTTCGGAATGTGGAAGCCCTTGCCGCCGTCCTTCATAATAATCGGGGCATCGTCCAGGATGCCGGCAGGCTGGATTAATCCGGCATCCAGCGCAGGCAGATACGCGGCAATCGGCTTCATGGTGGAACCGGGCTGACGGACCATCTGGGTAGCATAATTCATTTGCTCGATGTTGAAGTCACGTCCTTCAATCATCCCGAGAATCGCTCCGGTCTTGTTGTTAATCATGATGCCGGCCGTCTGTTCCTTGCCTCTGGCCTTGCTGTCCTTCGTGAAGTTATCACTGTCTTCCGAGATGCTGTGCATCGCGCTGTACACTTTCTTATCAATGGTAGTGTATACCCGGTAGCCCCCGGTCATCAGCTGCTGGCGGGCTTCCTCGAGAAGCTGCGTGTTGTCGGTGGTGGTGGTAGTGGCAGTGGCGGCAGAACCCGAAGCAGCACTTGTGTTGTCTTCGTTCAGCGTCAGCATAATTTCAGCCGCTTTGCGCTCTGTCTCCAGCATCAGATAAGGGAAGGTAGCATAAGCCTTCTTCGTATGCGGAGCAAGCGAGCCCTTGATATCAAAGAGCAGGGCTTCATCATACTGCGATGTAGTAATCTTGTTCTCTTCCAGCATCCGCCGCAGCACCAGGCGCTGGCGGTCCATGGCCCGGCCAAAGGCAGTCTCATTGAATTCGCCTACGCCGCTAAAGGCGGAGTATTTGGATGGGAGCTGGGGCAGGCCGGCCAGATAAGCCGCTTGTGCCACATTCAGCTTTTCCAGATCATCAAGACCGAAGATGCCTTTGGCGGCAGCCTTGATGCCGAATACATTATAACCGTTCGAACCGTTCCCGAAAGGAACCTTATTTAAGTATGCCGTTAAAATTTCCTGCTTGGACAGAAAACGTTCCAGCCGCAGCGACAGCAGGATCTCCTTCACCTTGCGGTCTTCTGTGCGGTCCAGATTCAGGAACACGCGGCGTGCCAGCTGCTGGGTCAGCGTACTGCCCCCGGTCTGAACGGATTCGTTCAGCAGCCTCTGCTTGACTGCACGCAGGGTGCCGTTGAAATCCACCCCTTTATGATTGTAGAAATTATTGTCCTCTATAGCGAGAACGGCATCAATCACAAGCTGTGGAATATCGTTGAATTCAATGAGTCTGCGGTCTTCTTCCGTCCGGAGCTGGCCGATCGGCTGCCCGTCACTGAAATAGGCAAAGCCGGTAATGGCGTTCTGGCTGACTTCCTGTTGAATTAATTCTTCGGTGCGGACAGGGTCATCTTTCACTATCGAAGTCACGTAGCCTGCCACAGCGCCACCGGCAAACAGAATGCCGAGTATACCGAGTATAAACATCCACTTCACGACTGAACCGAACCTGCGGAGCCAGGATCTGCGCGGTGGACGCTGTTTTGCGGTCTTCTTCTTATTCTCCTCAACCATCGACGATTATCCTCCTTTTAACGGAACTATTATAGCACAATTTGGCGATTTTGAATGCGCTTCTGCCGCAGGGGATTTACTCTGACGTTGCTTTTGCCAAAGATTCTGAGAACGGAATAGTCCCAAGTGTTGTTTCCGGGAGCAAACTATAGGAGTACCGGTACGCAAAAGGGGGGATAGAACAAAAAAAGCTCCCGGATAAAGTATCCGGGAGCTTTGATCAGATTCGCTGGAAGCAGAATCTTAACGGTTGTAGAATTCAACGATTTGTTTCTCATCGATATCTTGGGACAGCTCGGCACGTTCCGGCAAACGAATGTATTTGCCTTCGAATGAACCATCAGCATATTCCAAGTAGCCTGGAAGGTGGGAGCGGTTGTCAAGAGCTTCTTTGATAGAACCCATAGCGCGGCTTCTTTCGCGAAGTCCGATAACGTCGCCCACGCTTACGCGGTAAGAAGCGATGTCGACTTTTTTGCCGTTAACGGTTACGTGGCCGTGGGATACCAGCTGACGTGCGCCTGCACGGGAGTTAGCAAATCCAAGACGGTAAACCAGGTTGTCCAAGCGGCTTTCGAGCAGGAACATGAAGTTTTCGCCCGCGATACCCTGGAGCTTTTGTGCTTTGGTGAAAAGAGTTTTAAACTGCTTTTCGCCCAAGCCGTACATGTGACGCAGTTTTTGTTTTTCCAAAAGCTGCATTCCGTAGTTACTTACTTTTCTGCGTTGGTTAGCGCCGTGCTGTCCTGGTGGGAAAGGGCGTTTCAAGTCTTTGCCTGTACCGCTTAGGGAAATGCCCAGACGGCGGCTGAGTTTGAATTTAGGTCCGGTGTAACGTGCCATTATAGTAGACTCCTTTTAATTTGAAAATGTATTGTAGGGCCTATTTGCGCCGCAAATCGTATCCGTGAAAGCGTTAGATGGTTTCACACTGCCGAGGGAAGTTCAGCCGCTGCCCTGGCAGTAACGAAATGCGTAGAGGGTGACACAACGTTACGCCCAATTAAGACTTGTTACAGTCTTGTTCAACAATAAATATTATATGAAAATGACAGTCAAAGTCAAGCGCAACTTAAAAGAGTTTTTGTCTATCTTTGTCGTTAGTTCTTTGGTCCTAAAAAAAATCCCGGTTTTGAGGAAAATATGATGCAATACCTAAGAAAAGGGAGTAAAATATAGCTAATTAGATGTTATCGGGAAAATTTGATATCAAATAGCAAAGGGGATCCTCTTTATGTCGGAGCAGGAAGCATACGACCGCAAGGGCAGTCGTATGCTGTTACAGGACACCAAGCAATCAGGCGGAGATTATGAAGATCCCGCTGCTTGGCTGAGGGAGACGGACATAGTGTCCCATGATTTTCCTTATGCAGCCAACCTGATTGCCGAGAGTTTCAATGAATGGCTGGGACAGGCCGTACCGTCCTTCGCCAAGTCTTGGAACTGGTGTGTACTGAACTTTGAAGCAGAATGGATTGATCCCATATATGAATTCCGGCAGGGGCGCTGGAAGTCAGAATGGGAAGAGGCTGCGGGAGCCTGCCTGCGCTCTGGCGGGATGCATGCCATTGAGGTTCAGGAGGCTGGACAGGCGCGGTCATTATTAGCTATGCCGATTTTCACACGCGGGCACGGGGAAATATTCGCGGTCCTCGGCTGTGAGATGCCGTCAGAGCAGTATGCCGAGGGGGGAAGACATACGGCAGAAGCGATGTCGATGCACTTCCAGACCTGCTTTTATCATAAATTTGAGCATGTATTTGTTTCGGATCTTGCAGGTGTGCACCTGCATGCTGAGCGGGAGAGCAGCCGCCGTTCGCTGCTCTTTCAGATTGTCCAGCGGATGCATGACAACATTGATGTGGATGCCGTGCTTACCGAGGTGATTGACAGTATTGCGGCGATGTATCCCGGGGCGCGGCTGGACCTGTACATGTCGCAGGACCACCGCAGTACGCATCCCCAGGTCAAACCGCTGCCGCTCCACTGGGCCATTAATGACGTCTGTGCCAGAGCCTTCAAGGATGGCCGGGTTGCGCTTCATGCCGGTCGTGAGGACAGCTGTACAGTCGAGGTAGGTCTTCCGCTCGGAGGCAAGCAGGGTGTCTATGGTGTCTTTCATATGGTAATGGACAAGCCCTCCTTCCGTGAAGTGGATCTGCGCTTTCTGACCATGGTTGCGGATACGGCCGGCACGGCATTCGAGAACGCCAAGCTGTATGAACGCTCCAACCAGCTTATCCGGGAGCTGCGCATGAGTAATGAGCTTACGCATCGTCTCAATCAGAGCCTGCGTCTTGGGGATATTTTTCAATTTGCCTTTGAGGAGCTGCTGGGGATGTTCGAGGCCGATTATTGCTGCATCCTCCATATGAATGAAGAAAGAGGCGGACTCGAAGTCATTGCCTGCAATCATATCCCGCTGCTGGGGGAATTGGTGGAGGCCGGGCAAGGACTGGGCGGGAAGGTCTATACTTCAGGCGAGCCGCTTCTTCTATCCGACTATAAGTACGCCGCCGGAGTGACGTCTAAGCTTTTGGATGCTACCGGCTCGCAGTCGCTGATCGCCACTCCGCTAAATGTAGGGGGAGAAGTCCGGGGGGCTATTATGCTTGCCCATAAGGACGCCCACTTCTTCTCCTATGACAGCTACAGGCTGCTGCAGGCTATGGCCGGACATATAGGGCTTGCGGTCGGCAACGCGCGGCTGCATGCTGAAGTGCGGCGCCTGGCGAACCGCGACAGTCTGACCGGGCTCTTTGCCCGGCATTATCTGGATGAGGAGATCAAACAGCGGCAGTCTACGGATTTCTGCGGAACGCTGATTGTTGTTGACATCGATCAGTTCAAGGCGGTCAATGACACTTACGGCCACCAGAAGGGTGACAAGATACTGAAGCAGGTAAGTGAAATTGTGAAGTCCTCGATCCGCCAGGGGGATATCGCCGCCAGGTGGGGCGGAGAGGAGCTTGCCGTGTATCTGCCCCAGCTTGGGGTGCAGCAGGCAGTATTTGTGGCCGAGCGCATCCGCAAGCGGGTGATGGGGGAGACGGAACCGCTTGTAACCGTGTCCTGCGGTATTGCAGAGTGGAGCTGGACAGATGAGCGCGTGAGTGTAGAATCGCTGTTCTACCGGGCGGATATGGCGCTGTATGAAGCCAAGAACAACGGCCGGAACCAGGTAGTGATTGATAACAAAATCGTTGAGAATACCGCAAAGAATCCTTGGGCCTAAGCCTCAAGGGTTCTTTTATTTATTTTGGGGTCCCCGCAAAGTACTTGAGCTATCATCGAAGCCTAAGCTCCACTTTGTGGGGTTAATTTGCGTATAAGCCTTGCAATCAGGGAGACCCTAGGAAGAATGAATGTTAATCCGACCGGAGGTCTTGAATGCCATGGTGAAATTATTGCTGTCCCGTGCAGGAATCCTCTCCCTTGTCCTGCTGATCTGCTTGATTCCTGTAAGCGGCTGCGGCGTCATGAATGACAGACCGGCTGCGGAGGATCTGAGTCTCGTGCTGGCCGGGATGGACGGCAGTGACGGCGTTTCCTTCGAAGGGGCGGCAGCGCTGCTGGTCGGCGGCAAGGCGGTTCCGGAATCCTCACTCTATTATGGAGGTAAGGTGGCGGACCATAACAAGGTCAGCTTATATTCCCTGCTGCCGGACGGGAGCCAGCCGGGTACCGCCGGCGAATCAGCTCCTCATCCTCTTGAGCGGGGCTCAAGGGATGTTCCGGTCTACTACACCAGACTGGTGAAAGAAGACGGTGAATGGAAGACGCAGCAGGCAGCGGCTCTGCAGGAGAGCAATCCGCTGGAGGCGCTGAACCCGCTCCGGCAGCTGGAAGAGCTGGAGGGGCGGGAGAAGACGGTAACCGAGGAGGCGGGGAGTGCCAGGGGAACCCGCGTGCTGCGCATTGAACTGACGCCGGAGGAAGCGCGCAGCCAGCTGTCGGCGGAGCTGGACCGGGAGATGCAGGCGATACGGCCCGCTAGCCTAGTTGCCGCTGGAACGGCTGCTGGGGAGCCCGCTAAGGAGCTGGAGGCACGCGCAGCATTGTGGGAGCAGAAGCAGGCTGAACTGCAGCAGAGACTGAAGCAAGCCAGTATCAGAACGGTTTATTATCTCAAGGTAGATGCGAAGCGCAATCTGCCCGCGCGGCTGACCTGTAACCGGACGACAACCTCCCCCGGCAGTGCGGGAGTGGTTACTGAAGAAACTTACATCACACAGGTTGATTTCTATGGCTATCAATGAAAGCTCACATGCCGTAAGAGCTTGCGCTCTTTAACGGGCGTGCTACAATATAACGGTATATTTATTTTCAGCATGAGGAAGGAAGAGAGAGAAACATGAATGATCCACGAATTCAGAAGCTTGCGGCGAACCTGGTAGGGTATTCCGTAAACGTACAACCCGGCGAGAATGTGCTCGTCGAAATGATCGGCAGTGAAAGAGATTTAATTAAAGCAGTTGTAGAAGAAGTGGGCAAAGCCGGAGGCCGTGCATTTGTACAGCTGACGGATCGTACAGTTCTGCGCAGCATGCTTAAATATGCTACACCTGAAGGCATTCAGACCTGGGCAGAGATCGACCTGAACCGGATGAAGCAGATGGACTGCTATATCGGCATCCGTGCCGGTGAGAATGTCAATGATCTGGCTGATGTGCCGGAAGAGAACATGAAGCTCTACAATTCACTCTATTCCCACCCGGTACATAGCGAACAACGCGTCAAGCATACCAAATGGGTAGTATTGCGTTACCCTAATGCCAGTATGGCGCAGCTTGCCAATACGACAACCGAAGCTTTTGAAGACTTTTACTTTGCGGTCTGCAATCTGGATTATGCCAAAATGGACAAAGCCCAGGATTCGCTGGCTGAGCTTATGCGCAGAACGGACAAGGTGCGGATTGCCGGTCCCGGAACGGAGCTTACCTTCTCCATCAAAGGCATCGGCGCAGAGAAATGCTCCGGCCAGAAGAACATTCCTGACGGTGAAGTCTACAGCGCACCGGTGCGTGACTCTGTGAACGGGACGATCAGCTACAATGCTGCGACTCTCTATAACGGCGTGACTTTTGAGAATGTGAAGTTTACGTTTGAGAACGGCAAAATCATCGAAGCCTCCAGTAATGACACGGTGCGGTTGAACGAGATACTCGATTCCGATGACGGCGCGCGCTATATCGGCGAATTCGCCATTGGCTTCAACCCGTATATTCTGCATCCGATGAAGGACATTCTGTTCGATGAGAAGATCGCAGGCAGCCTGCACTTTACACCGGGCCAGGCTTATGATGTGACTGACAACGGCAATCGTTCGTCCATTCACTGGGATCTCGTGCTCATTCAGCGTCCGGAGTACGGCGGCGGAGAGATTTACTTTGACGATGTGCTGATCCGCAAGGACGGGATTTTTGTGCTGCCGGAGCTTGAAGGTCTGAATCCCGAGAATCTGAAATAAAATGTAATACAAAGCTCTGAAATGCAAGCCTGCAAGCTTGTTTTCAAGAAACACCTTGCGTGAGTAAGCGGATTCAATGTATCATGGAATTGGTTACAAATGAACTTAAGTTTATAATCAAGTTGCGGAGGGATTCCTATGTCCAGTAACAATGCGGCAATCGTGGATATTGCACAAACAGCCAGCCAGTTTAATTCATCTATCGTTCTACAAGCGGACAACAAGTACATTGATGTTAAGAGTATCCTTGGTCTGTTCACTACTCTGGTATCCAGCCAAAGCTACGAGCTTCATGTACACGGCGCAGATGCCGAGGAAGCCAAGAAAGCAATGAGCGAAGTATTTGCTAAGCACAATTTGAACTTTACAGTTGTAGCGGAGTAATCCATTATTTCCGAAGACGTCCGGCCTTGCGGCAGGGCGTTTTTGCTGTGTAACCCGTAATATTTGTCCGTTCTTCACGAATCGTAAACTGAATTCTTGTATTAGGTCCTGATTTCGACTAATATTAAGTATAATAAGCAGTAGAAGCTGTAACTTTTGGACATAGGGGGGATAATGCATGACTTCATCGGATTTGCAGGAACAGCTTAATATCAAAGCAATCAATCTTCTACAAGAAGATGCCAATAAAATTGAGAAGCTTATTGAAGTGCAGATGGAGAATTTGGCGACTCGTTACTGCCCTCTCTATGAGGAAGTGCTGGATACCCAGATGTATGGTTTCTCCAGAGAGGTTGATTTTGCGGTCAGAGCCGGGCTGGTGCCTGAATTCACGGGCAAGCAGGTCCTGAGCAAGCTGGAACGCAACTTGGCTGTACTGTACGAAGCACTCAATAAGAAGGCTGAGGAGCGGGAGATGTAATTCCGGTCATTCATAAAAACGCACACGGGGACCCGGGAGTCCGCTCATGTGCGTTTTTTTTGTGCAGAGTTGTTATACCAGATAGAACGATACACCGAGAATCAGATATACCGCGAGCAGCAGCAGACCTTCGTACCAGTTGGTTGAGCCGTCCTGAATAATTGACTTGGCGATAAATACCGATACAGCAATAGCTACAATCTCGATGGTGGTGAATACGATGGACATGGTGTTGCCCATGAAATAGCTGGCAAAGATCAGCACCGGTGCAACGAACAGGGCAATCTGCAGACTGCTTCCTACGGCAATCTCTACCGCAGCGCCGATTTTGTTCTTCATGGCCAGCATAATGGCTGCACTGTGCTCGGCGGCATTACCGATGATTGCCACCAGGAATGCACCGACGAACAGCTCACTGAAGCCGAAGCGTTCTGTCAGGGTCTCCAGGGTGCCGACCAGCCATTCGCTGACGAAAGCGACCATAACCGTAGCAATCACCAGATAGAGGATCGAACGGTTTCTGGACCAGACCGGAGCATGCTCATTAGGCAGCTCTTCTGCACTGGCATCCGTTACATCAGCGAGATATTTCTTGTGCGTAATCATAGAGAAGACGAGCCAGGCTATGTAAGCGGCAATCAGGAGGCCGGCGACGACAAGGCTGAGTACATCTGTATCCTTCTCTGTGATAGAGTGGGTGTTGAAGAACATGGCGGGAACGAACAAGGCGATGACGGCAACAATCATCAGCGATCCGTTCAGCCCGGCGAGCGTGACATTGAAGTTCTGAACCTTGAACTTCATACCGCCGGCAAAAATACTGAGTCCCAGCACCAGCAGAAGGTTACCGATGATCGAGCCGGTGAGACTGGCTTTGACCATGTCGAAAAGTCCTTCTTTGACCAGGAAGAAGGCGATGATCAGTTCGGCAGCGTTGCCGAATGTGGCGTTAAGGAACCCTCCCAGCCGCTGACCGGCATAGTGGGCTACGCTCTCTGTCGCCCGGCCGAGGAAACCGGCCACGAAGATAACCGAGATAGCGGACAATACGAACTGCAGGGTATGGTCCCAGTCCGCATAATGTCCGATGGCGCTGAGGAGGAAGGTGATGACCAGCAGCGCCGGCGAGATCCATTTTTTCAAGGTAAAGCACACTCCAGTCTCTGTATGTAGGTTGAATTCATAATCAATATACCCAAATTGTTCCTGACTGTAAACGGGAATGCGAGAAAGTCATTTGCTTTTTAGCCTGTTTTCGAATTACAATAATTGATAATGAGTGTAGGGGGGATATGGCATGGCAGAACAACTTCAACTTGAAATGGGAAATATACGGATATCGAATGATGTTGTCTCGAAAATTGCCGGATTGGCAGCTTTGGAGACTCCCGGAATTGCAGCCATGTCTGGCGGTTTGTCTGAGGGATGGGCGAAACGCCTGAGCGGTAAGAATGTGCAGAAGGGCGTTACTGTTGAAGTGGGCCAGCTGGAAGCGGCAGTGGATTTGCGCATTATTGTTCTCTATGAAACGCCGATTCACGAAGTGTGCCGGATGCTGCAGCAGAATGTCCGCGAGGCTGTGGAGAGCATGACAGGGCTTCATATCGTAGAGGTAAATGTTAAGGTTGAAGGCGTGGCCTTCAAGAACGATGAGATCTCGTAAGCGCTAACTGCTTAAGGAGCATAGCGGGTACACAAAAGGCAGTCCGGGGAGTTCATTCGGACTGCCTTTTGTTATACCCTATTCAACCGGTCAGGATGCAGCCACTTAACGGGCACGCGTGCTGGCACGGCTATTCGCACGCACCTGTCTGACGGTAGTGACGGACTTGACGACTTCCTCTTTGGAGGGACGGTTGGTTTCCCTGGAGATGCTGAGCATAATCCCCATACAGAGCATGGTGACCAGCAGGGAAGAGCCGCCGTAGCTGATGAAGGGTAACGTAACTCCCGTAAGCGGAATAGTGTTGGTCACACCGCCTATATTGATAAAGGCCTGAATCGCAATCAGCCCCATCACACCTATGCCGACCAGTGTGCCGAAGGGGTCTGTACACCGCAGCGCGATCAGAATGCCTCTCCAGATGAAATACAGATAGAGCAACAGGAAGATAGAGGTTCCTACAAATCCGAGCTCTTCACCGATAATGGCAAAAATAAAATCCGTATAAGGGTACGGCAGATAGTGCAGCTTCTGGATGCTTTGACCGAAACCGGAGCCTTGTGTCCCGCCTTCGCCTAAAGCGATCAGTGACTGCATAATGTTATAGCCGCTGCCTTCCGAGTTATTCTCGGGGTCCAGGAAGGCTTCGATCCGGCCTTGTCTGTAATCCTGATTGGCTGTTGCCTTCTCGGTCGGCGGCGACAGGGAGTCAATGGCTGTCTTGGCTCCCATGACAAGTGCGACACCCAGGACCAGCAAGCCGATTGAGCCGAGAATATGCTTCATGCTCGCACCGCCGGCATAGATAACAAGACCGCTGGTAGCCACGAGAATCAGACAAGAGCCCAGATCCGGCTGCATCATGATCAGTCCGGCCACAATACCGACGATGATCATCACAGGAATGTATCCGGTGCGAAGATCCCGCAAACGTTCACCTTTTTTGGTGATGAGTGCTGACAGGTACAGAATGATAGAGATCTTGGCCAGCTCGGTAGGCTGGATGCCAAGGCCTCCGATGTTCATCCAGCTCTTGGCTCCGTTAATTCTCTCGGTGGTAGCCACGAAGAGCAGGAGGACCAGCGTGATGACGAAGATCGGAGCGTACCATTTCTTGAACTTGCTGTAATGGATATTCATCACAGTGAACATGACGAAGCTTCCCAACACGGCCCAGACCAACTGGCGTTTCACGAAATAAAAAGCGTCATAGCTGAATTTCTCACTGGCCAGGGTTAAGCTGGAGCTCGCGCTGAAGACCATGACCAGACCGAAGCCGACGAGCAGCAGGGTAAGAATAAGCAACTGGAAATCGGGCGTTCCTCTTTTGGGCAGGCTGGCTTTGGAGGCTGTCTTTCCCTTTGCGGTACTCAAGCTTCCAGCAGCTCTTTCAATTGATGAATATGCTCCGTTGCGGTATCCAGTACCGCCTGAGGCACCGTGGATTCATAATCCAGACCGTGGGGGAAAGTGGCTTTGCCCAAGTAGACGGCTTCAATGGCCAGTATGGCATCCGCCTTTTCCAGCTTCCCTTCCACAGCGCGGGTGTTGATCCGCAGGAAGTACTCGCCGCCGTTCTGGCGGTCTTCTATCTTGCAGTCGTATGTAGCGCGGTAGTATTCCCACTGCCAGCGGATAAACCCGGCTTTGGTTGCGCTCTCGTCCAGATAAAGAAGGTCACTCTTCAATCCTTCGAGGCCCGTGTTCTCAAATATCATAGCGCACAACTCCCCTGTATGAAGTATAATGGTACATTTGTAATTAAAATTTGCGATGTTCCTCCTCATGATAGTATGTTTCACGGGGTTGTGCAAGGTAGAGCGGGCCTATTGATACCCACTTTTTTGTGTTTCTGCTACAATAAAAGATATATGGCATGCTGCGGCCGGTCTTTACACAGAAGAGTCAGACTGCAGGCTTGTCCGAAGTATGCTGCCGGAGAAGGGAATGGAGAATTATGGAGAGGTTAGCGGTAGAGGAGCTGCTGCCGGAGATGGTGAAATGGCGCCGCCATTTACACCGCCATCCGGAGCTGTCTTACCAGGAGAAGGAGACATCCGCCTATGTCGGAGCAAGACTGTCCGAACTGGGGATTGAAGTTAGAAGAAGCGGGTCCGGCTACGGACTGACAGGTATACTTACAGGGGCACTGCCCGGCAGAACGGTTGTTCTGCGTGCAGATATGGATGCCCTGGCGATTACTGAAGAAAATGGACGGGAATATGCTTCGCAGAATCCCGGGGTTATGCATGCCTGCGGACATGACGGGCATACGGCAATGCTGCTGGCTGCGGCTGCGTATTACAGTGCACGCCGTGAAGATATCCGCGGCGAGATCCGTTTCCTGTTCCAGCCGGCGGAAGAGGTCTGTCCGGGCGGTGCAATGGGGATGATTGCAGAAGGTGTGCTGGATGGTGCTGATGCCGTCTATGGACTGCATCTGTGGACGCCGTTTCCACTAGGTACCGTGGGCAGCGCGCCAGGCCCGCTGATGGCCTCCGCCGATGAATTTTTCATCGATATTATCGGCAAGGGCGGCCACGGCGGCATGCCGCACCGTACGGTGGACAGCATTGTGGCAGGGGCGGCTCTTGTTACCCAGCTGCAGAGCATTGTCAGCCGGACTGTAGATCCGCTGCGTCCTGCAGTGGTCAGCGTAGGGACGATTCAAGGCGGATCTGCCCAGAATATTATTGCCGAGCGCTGCCGGATTACGGGGACTGTGCGCGCGTTCGATGAAGAGACGCGCTATCTGATCCGCCGCAGAATCGAGGAGATGACGGCTTCCATCGCAGCAGCGTATGGTGCAGAGGCGACTGTCGATTATCTGATGGGGTATCCGCCGCTGGTGAATGATGAAGCGGAATTTAACCGCTTTTACCGTGTCGCCCCGGAAGCACTGGGAGAAGGCGCAACTGTTATGCTGATGGAGAAAATTATGCCTGCGGAGGACTTCTCCTATTATGTTAAGGAAATCCCCGGCTGCTTCATCTTTGTGGGCGCTGGCAATCCTGCCAAGGATGCCGTCTATCCGCATCATCACAGCAAATTTGACTTTGACGAGGATGCCATGCTCTATGGGGCAAAGCTTCTGGTGGCTATGGCCGATTCCTGTCTGAATGAACAATAATGTATTTGTATAATATTTGACGCTTGAGGAAAAACTACTCTCAAATGGCATGGTGACATGGCAGACAGGAGGGTTCATTCTTGAAGACAGTCAAGGAAGTAATGACCGCCAATCCGGCTTCGGTCACGCTGCTCGATAATATCTATGAGGTTGCCGTCAAAATGAGAGATTACGGGACGGGCTTCATTCCTGTAGTAGATTCGGCTGACGGTGCAACGCTGCTGGGTGTAATCACGGACCGTGATCTTGTACTCCGAGGGTATGCGGACAAGCATCCCGGCTCCACAGCCGTTGAAACCGTCATGAGCCGGGAGGTTATCTCCATTTCGGAGACGGCTTCTGTTGATGAGGCTGCGGAACTGATGGCTTCAGGACAAATCCGCCGTATTCCGGTGATCCGTGACAAGAAGCTGATCGGAATTGTGTCGCTTGGCGACTTGGCGGTGAAAAGGATTTATGCGGATGAGGCAGCAGAGGCGTTAAGCGGAATCTCCCAGCGGCAGCTGCATTAAATAGGGTTATGGAAAGCTCATGTCCGTTACACGGAGGTGGGCTTTTTCAAAATTGAAATTAATAAGCAGAAAGCCCCACGTTGTGGGGTTATTTTGTGCTACCTGTTTAGGGGGAGAATCCATTTCCTGCTGTATTAAAGCTTAAACACTGTAGATCACAAGGAGGGAATACTATGAATGCTGATGGAAAGGGTGCGTGCATTACCAGAAACGACCGGACCATTCTGCTGGAATGCGGCCATCCCGGATATGAGGAAGCCAGGGCGGTCCTGGCTGATTTTGCCGAGCTTGTCAAAAGCCCTCCGGTCTATCACACCTACCGGATAACGCCGTTGTCCCTGTGGAATGCAGCGGCTGGAGGCCAGGAGGCAGAAGCGGTTATTGCTAAGCTCCGCAGGCTGTCACGCTGGGGAATTCCCTCCGGCCTTGAGGGTGAAATCAGGCAGCTGATGTCCCGGTACGGAAGATTGCAGCTGCGCACGCATGAAACTGATCCGCTGCTCATCACGCTCTCAGCTGATCAGGCCGGACTGCTGGATGAACTGGAGGACAGCCTGATTCTGAAAGAGCTGGGCTGGCACAGGGCAGGCCCTTTGCAGAGCTATTGTCCGAAGAGCAACAGGGGGCTGCTCAAGCAGGAATTAACAGGACTTGGTTATCCGGTGCTTGATTATGCCGGTTTCCGGGACGGGCAGGAGCTGAAGCTTGCCTGGACAGAGGAAGCGGGGATGGGGGCCGGAATTAGCGGGGAGGCTTTCGGGCTCCGGGATTATCAGAGGGATGCTGTCCGGCAGTTCCAGGGGATTGGGGGCATCGGCGGCAGCGGTGTTGTTGTTCTGCCTTGCGGTGCGGGCAAAACGGTAGTAGGGATTGCAGTCCTGGAGCATCTGCAGTGTGAAACGCTGATTCTTACCTCCAGCACCACCTCGGTCGAGCAGTGGCGGAGTGAGCTGCTGCAGCGGACGACCCTGAGCGCGGATGAAGTCGGGGAATATTCCGGTGAGAAGCGGGAGGTACGGCCTGTCACGGTCGCCACCTATCAGATTCTGACCCACCGTACAGCCAAGGGAGGGCCGTTTGTCCACATGAATCTGTTCAATGAGCGGAACTGGGGGCTCATAATTTATGACGAGGTCCATCTGCTCCCGGCTCCTGTCTTCAGGGCTACGGCAGACATTCAGGCTACGCGCCGGCTGGGTCTTACAGCAACGCTGGTCCGGGAGGATGGCCGGGAAGGTGATGTGTTCTCCCTGATCGGGCCCAAATGTTACGATCTGCCCTGGAAGGTGCTGGAGAGGCAGGGATGGATTGCGACAGTGGATTGTACAGAAGTGATAGTCCCGATGGATGAGCGGCTGCGGCAGCAATATATCTATGCCGGGGTGAAAGAACAGTTCCGCCTGGCGGCCGGCAATCAGGCTAAGGCTGCGGCCGCGGCATCGATTGCTGCGGCACATGCCGGGGCGGCGATTTTGGTAATCGGCCAGTATCTGGACCAGCTGGAGCAGCTGGCGGAGACTCTGGGCGCGCCGCTTATTACCGGCAAAACTACACAGAAGGAACGGAGCGCATTGTATGCCGCCTTCAACGAAGGGCGGCTGCCGCTGCTGGTTGTCTCGAAGGTGGCTAATTTTGCCGTCAATCTGCCGGATGCCTCGGTGGCGATTGAGGTATCCGGAGCCTTTGGCTCGCGGCAGGAGGAGGCTCAGCGGCTGGGGCGTATTTTGCGGCCAAAGCCGGGCGACAACAAGGCGTATTTCTATACGCTGGTCTCGGGGGACAGCAGGGAGCAGGAATTTGCCTTGCGGCGCAGGATGTTCTTAACCGAGCAAGGCTACGATTACGCAGTCAGAATGCTGGAATCCGCGGAGGAGGCTATTCTATGAGGAGGCAGGAGCCTGATCCAGATGTGCAGAAGCTGACGCCGGAAGCGCAGGCAGTACTCCAGGCGATTTGTGCGGAACATGCAGCTAGCCCTTGGGCGGCGGATACCATTGAACGGCTGCGGCCGGCATTCCTGTGCCGTGCTGAGCAGGAGCTGGCGCTGAATGAGCTGCTCATGGCAGGAATGCTGGAGCTGCGCCAGAAAATGTGGGGAGAGAAGCTGTATCAGATTCCGCAGCACAGGTTCCCCCGGATCGGGCGGAGCTTCTGGCCTGCCCGTCCGCAGAGTCTTGGAGAAACAGATATACAGGCCCAGCTTGCTGCCTGCACGGGTCTGGCTGCCGAGCTGTTCCGGGGGCTGTTATTTACAGCGCGTGAGGGCTTGCCGCTGACGGCCAAGGGACTCATACACAAGAAGCAGCTCGGTCTGCTGGCAGGCCAGCTGTCGATGCAGGAGGAGCATCTTGCTGGACTTAAGCTCAACCAGGCCAGTTCTGAGCCTTACCCGCTTCCGGTAACGGTTATCGTAGATTTGATGGCTGTTCTGGGTCTGATCAGCCGCAGCAGCAGCGGATATTTAATAGACATAACGAAGCTGCAGTGCTGGCTGGCGCTGACCGAGCAGGAGATGACCGATACGCTATACCGCATTGTAATCAGCCGTTATGGCTCTCCGGAGCCTGCCGGGCAGCATTTCAGACATCTGATCTCCACGGCGGAATTTCCCCCGGGAGAATGGTTTGCCGTGCCGCCTCTTCTGGATTGGATGATACAGAGCGGCCTTGCCAAGGTACAGTCTGATGCCGGGCCGGACGGTTCGGAGCTTCATGCGTCCGCCATTGCCTGGCTCCGCTGCCTGGCAGGCTTCGGCTGGTGTGACCTGGGTTATTCAGCCAAGGGAGAGCCCTGCTTCCGGTGGAAGGCAGTGAAGCCGCAACTGGACGGAGCTTCGGCAGGTACAATAGAACCGGAGGTAAGCGGAGAAGATACAGGTATTGTGAAAGCGGAGAAATCGCAACCAGATGAAGCCTGCGGCGGATCTGCTGTACCAGAAGGCGACCATGAGCAGGAGGAGCAGGAGCAGGTGCAGAAGGAGGTACTCTCCGGCAGCTCATTGAAGTCAGGGGAGACTGGCGCGGACTGGGGCTTGCCTGCAGAATCTGCTGTACCTGCGGCCGGCAGGTTCGTTGTCCAGCCGGATTTCGAGGTGCTGGTCCCGCCTGAAGTTCCGTATACCATCCGCTGGACCCTGGCAGGATACGCCGAGCTGCTGCATAATCAGGACCTCTGGAGCTTCCGGCTGACCCGGGAAATGCTGGAGTCCGCAGCGGAGCTGGGCTGTCCTCCCGGGAATGCCATTGCTTGGCTTACCGCGCATGCTCAGGGGGGCCTGCCGGAGCAGGTGGAGCTGTCGCTGCGGCAGTGGGCTAAGGGAATCGGGCGGACATCATTGTCCGAGGTTATTCTGCTGTCCTGTGCAGGTGAACAGGAGAGCGGAGATATTGCTGCGCATCCCCGGCTGCAGGATATTCTGACCCGGATTGGCCCGCTCCACTTCATCGTTCGCCCGGAATCTGTCGGCCAGCTGCGCAAGGAGCTGGCTGCAGCCGGGCTGGCTCCGCCAAGAATCATCGGCGGCCGGGAGGAGGCCTTGCAGCCGTACAACCCGTTTGGACCTTTTGAACGGCCCGCAGCAGCATTCCGTTATGAGCTTCCTTCTCCTGCCGGGGAACGGGGACTGCTTGGTGCTGCAGCGTATCCGAAGCTCCTGCCACTGGCGGGGACAGCGCAGGATCAGGAGCTGCTTCCGGAGCTGCTTCCGGGTGAAGATGCCGTTCCGCAAATGTGGTTCAACCAGTGGAGGCAGTACCATGTGACTACGGCGCAGAAGGTAATGGAGCAGGCGCTGGGCTGGGGGATCAAGGTTAGAATTTCCGTGCAGGGCCAAACAGCAGACTTCATTCCGGAGCAAATAAGCGGCCGCCCGTGGAGAGTACGGGGGAATCTGCTGCGTTCAGGTTCAGGGACTGTAGAGCAGATTCAGCTTGCCGCCGAAGACTGGCAGGAAATGAAGCTGCTGCATCCGGTCAAACAGAGAAATTCCTCTTCTTCTGTAGCAGCCGGATATGTTATGATAAGGTAGTCTACCGTTTGCGGTAGAACATTAATGCAGAAAAGAGTTGAAGTTCATGAGCGTAGCGGAATTAAATACGGTCGATATGGCCGAAGTGCTGACATACGCCTATGAATTAGGCGATATGATTAACCAATCCGCCGAAGTGTCGGATTACTTATACTGGAAAGGGCGGGTCGATCAGAGCCCCGAAATCCAGGCCATGGTCAAACGGCTGCAGAGCAAGAAGGAGCTGTTTGAGGAGACACAGCGGTTTGGACATTTTCACCCGAACTATCATTCGGCCAAGGATGAGGTTGAGTTAGTAGAGCGGGAGCTGGAACAGTTCGAAGAGGTTGTCCGCTTCAAGAATGCGGAGAAGACGCTGGATGATATTCTTCACTCCATGTCTGAAGCAATCGCCTTCTCGGTATCGGACAGCATCAAGGTTCCGAGCAATGACCCGTCCCCCAAAGGCGGATGCGGCAGCGGAGGCAAATGCTCTTGCGGATAAGCTGGCCGTATTGAGAATAGAGAAAGAAAGGCGGATGAGCTTATGTTTGCGGAACGGACAGGTTATATCGTTTGGGTTAGCGACGTCAAGGCAGCGCGTAACCTGGAGAAATACGGAACACTGCACTATGTTTCCCGAAAAATGCACTATGCGGTAATGTATGTGAACGCGGAACGCGCCGAGGAAGTTATGAAGAATGTCCGCAGACTTTCCTACGTGCGTAAGATTGAGCGTTCCTACCGCAATGAACTCAAGACTGAATACACCAGCAATGGCCCGGACAAGTCCCGTTATTACGGTTTGTAAATTCAAATATAGCCATATTGGACAGGCGCCGCTGGCGTCTGTTTTTTTGAATTTAATATATTTTATGATCACGTAAATAATGCTCTAGCGATAGGGAAGACGAGCCAAATGTATGTGAAAAACCGAATACAATGCTCCAATGATAGGGTAGACGAGCCAAATGTATGCGAAAAACCGAATACAATGCTCCAATGATAGGGTAGATGAGCCAAATGTATGCGAAAAACCGAATACAATGTGCCAATGATGGGGAAGACGAGCCGGATGTATGCGAAAAACCGAATACAATGCTCCAATGATAGGGTAGACGAGCCGGATGTATGCGAAAAACCGAATACAATGTGGGGTATGAATACCTTTGAATCCGCCGAAAGCGGGATGGATGATATTTTGCAGGGGGAATGTTAACTAAATTGACATCTAATCGCCGGTGACTTACTATATCCTCAAGGAAAGCAAGCTGATCCTACTGGGATTATCTGCAATAGATCTATACAATAAATACAACACAATAAATACAACGCAACGAGTACAACAGAGGGCACAGACGTAATAGGCACGCATGGCAGAGCGATGCAAGGCTGATAAGGCGTCTTTTTTTATACTTTGGCATTTATTTTGGCACTGCTGCAGGCGGGAGGGAACGGCATAGAACCGAAGCGTGAAATAACCAGTGTCGGAATTGATATTGGAACAAGTACGACTAAAATAGTCTTCAGCAGACTTACGGTCGGACGGAGATATGGTGTGTCCATGCTGCCGCAATATCATATCACGGAGCGGAATATTATATATGAGAGCCCAATGCATCTAACACCGCTGATAGGCGAATCGCAAATCGATCTTCCGGCATTACAGCAGATTCTGTCGGCAGAGTACCACAGCGCGGCACTGAAGCCTGAGGAGGTAGATACGGGGGCTGTCATTATTACTGGAGAAACGGCGGTAAGATCGAACGCGGATTCCATCCTCCATCAGTTGGCGGGGGAGTCGGGAGAGTTCGTGGTTGCCCAGGCAGGCGGGGATCTGGAGGCTGTCCTTGCGGGCAAAGGCGCTGGAGCGGAAGCTCATTCGCGAAGAGCGGCGGGGACGATAGTCAATGTGGATATCGGAGGCGGTACGGCAAACGCGGCATATTTCAACAGCGGAAGTTGCATAGGAACCTTGAACTTTCATATCGGCGGCCGGCTGATTATGCTGGATAAGGCTGGAACCGTAGCGAAAATATATCCCGCGGCCCGGCAATGGCTGAACCGGGAAGGGCTGTGGCTGCAAGAGGGGGAGCAGGCGGATTGGCCTGTGCTGCAGGAGATCACCCGGAGATGGAGTGAACTGCTGCTGGAGGTCCTGCTTAAGGGCAGTGATCCGCAAGCCTGTCCATTAATCTATGGTCACCCGGACCTTCCGGCTGCATTTGCAAGAGAGGCTACAGTTACGGAGCTTTGGATCTCGGGGGGTGTGGGTGCATTAATGGAGCAGGCCGCTCCCCGCAATATCGCGGAGACTGCAAGGTATGGGGATATCGGGCCGCTGCTGGCTCATGCCATTAAAAAGGCCGCCGAACACTACCCGGTGAAGCTGCAGGCCGCTCCAAGCGCGCAGCGGGCTACAGTGATTGGTGCAGGTGTTCATACCCTGCAGCTCAGCGGTTCAACGGTTTATGCAGACCCCAACCTGCTGCCGCTGCGGAATATTCCCGTTGTAGAGCTGGTCGGGCCCGTACAGGTCCAGGACGTTGAGCAGCCGGATGAGATTTTAGCCTCTATAGAAGCTGCTTTTGCTGCGGGAGCCATAAGGCACGGTTCAATTGAACCGGAAGAAATGCAGTTTGCAATCGCCATCCCGGAAATCACCCCCTGCTCCTATTCTGTGTTACGCCGGATTGCTGAAGCAGTGACCGGGTGTTCCCGGAAGTATAAGCTGAAGCTTTGCATCCTGATCTGTGAGAATGACATTGCCAAAGCTTTGGGCAATTGTATCTATCTGCTATCCCAAGGCCGGCAAGCCTGCGTCTGTCTGGACCAGATTACTGTGGCACATGGCGATTATATTGACATTGGAATCCCGGCGGACGGGGATTATATACCGGTTGCCGTCAAGACCCTGGTCTTTAGTTCAACGAATTAGGCGGAAAGGAATGAAGTGCGATGAAACTGACCGTCTCTCTGCTTGGTGAAAGCTACCGGTTTCATGATCTGAAGGAGCTGTTTGCCAAGGCGAATGAAGAAAAGTCCGGGGACCAGCTTGCCGGAATCGCTGCAGCGGACGACCGCGAACGGATGGCAGCCAAGCTTGTGCTGGCCGGCTTGACGTTGGCGGATATCCGCAGCCACCCGCTGCTGCCTCCAGAGACTGACGAGGTGTCAAGAGTGATCGAAGAGGGAGTGGATGAAGCGGTCTACGAAACGATCCGCAGCTGGACGGTTGGAGAGCTGAGGGAACAGCTGCTCGCTGCATCTGAGACTGAGGTGCGCCGGATCGGCAGAGGCCTGAATAGTGAGATGGCCGCTGCGGCTGCCAAGCTGATGTCCAATCTGGATCTGATCCAGGCCGCGGCCAAGTGTGAAGTGATTACCCGCTGCAATACTACGCTGGGAGAACGCGGGCGGCTCGGGAGCCGGGCCCAGCCCAATCATCCTACGGATGATCCGCTGGGGATGAAGGCTTCCATCTATGAAGCATTGAGCTACGGCATCGGGGATGCGGTAATCGGTATCAATCCTGTCATTGATACAACAGACAATATTATCCGCCTCCTCCACGAAACCAAAGGGTCATTCACAGATGGGGCATACCGACGCAGAACAGTGTGCTTGCCCATGTGACCACCCAGATGAGAGCCATATCCAAGGGGGCTCCGGCGGATCTGATCTTCCAGAGTCTTGCCGGTACAGAGAGCGGCAACCAATCCTTCGGGATTGATCTGCGGCTTCTGCAGGAGGCGGATCAGCTGATCCGGGAGTCCGGCACGGCCAGCGGGGAGAACCGCTGGTATTTTGAGACGGGGCAAGGGTCAGAGCTGTCAGCGGGCGGTCATCACGGTGTGGATCAGCTTACACTGGAATCCCGCTGCTATGGTCTGGCCAAAGCATTCAAGCCGTTTCTGGTGAACACCGTCGTCGGTTTTATCGGACCCGAGTACCTGTATGACAGCAAGCAGGTAATCCGGGCCGGGCTTGAGGATCATTTCATGGGCAAGATCCAGGGACTCCCGATGGGTGTGGATGTCTGTTATACGAACCACATGAAGGCAGACCAGAATGACATGGATAACTTAGCTGTCCTCCTGGCGGCCGCCGGAGTAAACTTCTTCATCGGGGTACCGATGGCGGATGACTGCATGCTGAATTACCAGTCGACCAGCTTTCATGATATTGCTACTGTACGGGAGCTGCTGCGTCTGCAGCCGGGGGCAGAGTTCTCGGCTTGGGCGGACAAAATGGGCATCCTGAAGAATGGCCGACTGACTGCACTTGCCGGTGATCCCACGTTATTCATTTAAACAGCGAAGGAGGGGCAAGCATGGCATTCCACGATCCGGAGGGAATGGAAAGATTGCGTAAGGCTACACCGGCGCGGATCGGCACAGGCCGGGCAGGAACACGGCCGACGACCCGTGAGCAGCTGCAGCTGCGCCTGGATCATGCGGCTGCAGTCGATTCAGTATACGGCAGCGTCAGCAGCGCATTGCTGGATGAGCTGGAGCTGTTTGCGGTTGACTCAGAGGTGACGGACAAGGAGCTGTACCTGAAACGGCCGGATCTGGGCCGGCAGCTGCCGGAGAGCAGTATCCGGCTTCTGCGGGAGCGCTGTATCCAGGCTCCGCAGGTGCAGATTGTGGTGTCGGACGGACTAAGTGCCGATGCCATTGACAGCAACCTGCGGGATATCTATCCGGCGCTGCTGGACTCTCTGGCGGTTCACGGGCTGGCTGCGGGGACGCCGTTTTTTGTGCGGAAGGCCAGGGTCGGCTGTATGAATGCTATTGGCGATATTCTGGAGCCCGAAGTGATTGTAATGCTGATCGGAGAACGTCCGGGGCTCATCACCTCCCGGTCCATGAGTGCTTATCTTGGCTACAGGCCGCGTTCCGGAATGACAGATTCCCAGCGGATGGTTCTATCCAACATTCATCAGGGAGGTACTCCTCCGGTAGAGGCCGGCGCCCATCTGGGTAGTCTGATCGCCAGGATGCTGGAGCTCAGAATGAGCGGGGTCGGCCTGGAGCTGTAACTGAGCTTTAATTCTAACGCATCCTATAAGTCTCATGCTCCTTTGTGTTTCTAACCTAACCTCATTCCGCCAATGCGGGCCTGAGGTTATTTGCTGTACCCGGAAATACCTTGAATATGTTCCGGTTAGTACAACAGTTCATTTAATGCAGCAATTTGTGTATTCAGTTTCAATTGGGTATTCAGTGATAGTTGTAGTTTGTGCAGTTAAAAACAGCGAAAAGATGTGCTTGCATCGTTTAACTGTATCCTGTACAACTAAATCTGCCAAAATGGGTGGAAACCTTCTGCTACAGTCACTTTAATTGCACGAAATACAACTAAACGTTGAGGGGGTTCAAAGTCAGAGGATTTAGTTGTACAAAGTGCAATTAAGCATACCGGATACTCCTAGGCACATATCATGTCCGGGTCATTGCAGACCCTCAGCAGGCGATTTGCCTAAGTGATTTTCACTAGTGTATATCTGACGCTATACCAGTCCGGGCCTGTCCTAAATTACTGCCATAAACCGTTGACTGCCGCCCATAGTTTATACCTGCTTAATACTTCCGGACTATGCTGGAGAGAGAGTGACAAAATTCACGAAGAAAACATACAGGTGATAAAATGAATAAATCAGGGACACTGTCCCGCAAGCTGGCGGCGCTGCCGCAATACTTTCAGCATCTGAGCGGAAGATTCAGGGAAGAAGCCAGGGAGCTGGGCAGATTATCTATGCTGCTTGATATTATGGATAAGGAAATGCTGGATACATACTTTCAGCCGATTCTGCATCTGCGGAGCGGGACAACGATCGGACATGAAGTGCTGAACCGCCCGCCCAGTTCCCCGCAGTTCCCGAGCACCGAGCATTTCTATGATTTTGCCGGAAGGACAGAGCAGATGTTCAGATTCGAGCAGTACTGCCGGAGAATGTCCTTGTCCCGTTATATGGAGCGGCTGCCGGAGGCGGATGCTGCGGGTGATAAACTGGTATTTGTTAATGTGCATCCGGGGGTGCTGAATGATTCCCGCCACAAAAGCGGTGAAACTCTTACCCTCCTGAAGGAGCTGGGACTTGCGCCGGAGCGTGTGGTGTTTGAGCTGACGGAACGTCAGGCGGTGCAGGATTATATCGGATTCGAGAAAGTGTTGTCCCATTATCGTGAACAGGGCTTCCGCATTGCCGTTGACGATGCCGGTTCCGGTTACAATAGCCTCAAGACGCTGGTCTACCTGAAACCGGAGTTCATTAAGCTGGACAAGTCGCTGATCCGCGGAATTCACAGCAGCAGGGAACAGCAGGAGCTGCTGGAGCTGGTCAGGGAATACGCGGACCGCTCGTCTACCCGGGTGATTGCCGAAGGCATCGAGACGGCGCAGGAGCTGCTCTTTTTGCAGATGGCGGGAGTGGAGTTTGGTCAAGGTTATGCGCTTGGAAGACCGGCCCATCTGCCTGAACATGGAGGATTCCCGTCTTCGGCACAGCCGTTTCCAGGAAGAGGAGGATACAGGCATGTTTCTTCAAATTGGTGAAATCGCCGAGCAGATTCCGGAAATTACGATCCATCACAAATGCGAGTTTGTAGATCAGATTTTCAAAAAGAATCCACAGCTCCAAGGCGTCGCAGTAACTGAGAATGGCTGTACGGTAGCGCTCATCATGAGAATCCGTTTTTATCAGCAAATCGGTACACTGTATGGTTATACGCTGTATATGGGCAGATCCGTGGAGCTGGTGATGGATAGAAATCCGCTTGTGGTGGATTATAAGACGCCGATTATTGATGTGAGCAGGCTGGCTATGGCCAGGAACGAAGAGAATCTGTACGACTATGTGATCGTCACCCACGGGAACGCATTGTTCGGAGCGGTGAGCGTGCGGGATCTGCTGCTTAATTTTGCGGAAATTCAGGCGGTGGCGGCCAGCTTTCTGAACCCGTTAACGGGACTGCCGGGCAATGTCAGTATTACAGAGTGGATGGTTAAATCGCTGCTGCAGGAGCAGTTCAGTGTTCTTTACATTGATCTGGATCATTTTAAGGCCTACAACGATACATACGGGTTTAAGGAAGGCGACCGGATGATTCAGGCTACGGCGGAGCTTTTGAAGCATGAGGCGCTGCATCTGGACGGTTTTTTGGGACATATCGGCGGGGATGACTTTATTATCTTCATCAGCCATTATCAATATGAGGAGTGCTGCAGGAGCATCATCAGGGCGTTCGATATGGTGGTAAAAGATTTCTATCATGCCGAGCATCTGGCCCGGCAGTTTGTGCTGACCGAGAGCCGTTCAGGACGGATGGAGGAAATTCCGCTGGTCTCGATCTCCATCGCCGTTGTAACCAACCGCTGCCGCAGATTCGCTTCGGTCGAGGACCTGTCCGAAGAGGCGGCCCGCTTCAAAAAAAGCTGCAAAATGATCAAAGGCAGCAGCTATGTTGATGACAGCGATATCAGCCTGCACAAGATCGGACACTAAGACTCACGCCTGTATGCTTCACGGGGAGGGCGGTATGCTTGAACAACAGACATCAATGCGGTAAGATTGACAACAATAAGAGCATGCCAAGACCCTTTTACGTGGAGTGTGATGACAATGCATGGCAAGGGGATGGAATGGTGGGAGGCGTATGAGCCCTTCCATATCGTGCTGAATGACTACGGGATTGCCGATATCGTGCTTACCCAGCATGCGAAGAGCCGCTATGCGGACCGGGTCGCAGAGGAGGATGACGGGAACGGCGAAGTGACGGCATGGATCTGGCAATGCTTGAAGCAGAACAGGGTGAAACCCTATTCGCACAGTGAGTATAATGCCTATCTGATCGACGGCGATACGGTGATTGTGGTCGATTTCAGGCAGCTTGAGGGCGTGACTTCGCTCTCCGGTGAGCCGCTGTACGTCATGGTGGTAGTGTCGTTTCTCGGCCGGATTTCGGCGACTCCCCAGCTGCGGGATCTCAAGAAGTACTATTCGTGGCTGCGCCACTCCCGCCGCATGAAGCTGATGAAGAAGCGCCGCAGACGCAAGTAGAAGGGATGTAAGTCAACGAAGGCATGCGGCTTAAGGCTGCGTGCCCTTTTTTTGAAGAATAGGCATTCACCCGAAGCAAATCGCCACTTTGTGTGGTTATTTTGAAAAGGAGTCAGAAAAGCATGAACTTTCACCAGCTACATATTTTTTATACCGTATCCGAACGGGGCAGCTTCTCGGCGGCGGCACTGACGCTGCATATGACACAGCCTGCAGTGACGATGCAGATTCAGGCGCTGGAGGATTATTTCGGAGCCAAGCTGTTTGACCGGTCGACTAAAAAAATAATGCTCTCCGAAGCCGGCCGCACGCTGATGCCATTCGCGCTGCGGAGTATGCAGCTGATGCGGGAGACGGATCAGGCGATGTCAGCCTTCACCCATATGCTGGAGGGCCGGCTGCAGCTGGGCGCGAGCCTGACGATCGGTGAATATGTGCTTCCGCGCCTGCTCGGTCCCTTCGGCAGGGAATACCCGAACATCTCAATCATGATGAAGGTGATGAATACCACGCAGATTATGGAGGAGATTAACAAACACCAGCTGAACTTCGGGCTAATCGAAGCGCCGGTATCCCATCCGGATATGGTCATCGAGCCCGTCATGGGCGATGAGCTCAAGCTGATCGTTCCGCAGGGCCACCCGCTGGCGGACCAGGCTGAAGTTACCCTGAGCGATGCGCTCGGTTATCCGTTCGTGCTGCGTGAGCAGGGCTCAGGGACACGGAGGGTGATGGAGGAGCAGCTGGTAGCGAAGGGACTTGATCCCGGTGCCATGCGGATTGTGATGGAGCTGGGCAGTACAGGCGCAGTGAAGTCGGCTGTGGAGGCCGGGCTTGGAATTACGATTATTTCAACATCATCGGTTAAGCATGAGGTGGCGCTCGGACTGCTGAAGATTGTCAATCTCACAGATGCCTCATTCAAACGGCAGTTCTACGCGATTCATCTGAAGTCGACGCTGCTGCCGATTTCGGCTGTAACGTTTCTAACCTTCCTGCGCCAGCATGCGGACGGGCAATAGCTGAATAAGAACGCCGCAGACAAGATACACTTGGAGAAATAGAGGGGGATTCATATGGAAGAGAAGAATAATATCAGTGAATATACGCAGGGAATCGAAGAGGGGATCGCGTCGGGAAGATGTGATCTGCATAGCCACACACAGGCTTCTGACGGTATGCAGCCTCCGGCTGAGAATGTGCGTCTGGCTTATGAGAAAGGGCTGGCGGCGGTAGCCATTACCGACCATGATACCGTAAGCGGTATTGCAGAAGCGCTGGAAGCCGGTAAGCGGCTGGGAATTACGGTGGTTCCCGGTGTAGAGATCAGCACGCGGGCCGGAGGGAAAGAGATTCACGTGCTCGGCTATTATATCGATACGGAGCAGGAGCTGTTCCTGTCCCGGCTGGAACAGCAGCGGAATACCCGCCTGGGGCGAAATGAGGCAATAATAGACAAGCTTCGCGGGCTGGGGATTGAGATCAGCATGGAGCAGGTGTTATCGGGCATGGGCAGGGAGCTGAAGCCGGATGAGAGTGTCGGCCGGCCGCATATTGCCGATGAGCTGGTGCGCCTTGGAGCAGCAGCGGACATGCGGGATGCGTTTGATAAATATCTGGCTGAAGGTGCAGCGGCGTATGTATCGCCTCCGCGCATCACGCCGGAAACCGCCTGCCGCTGGATACAGGAAGCGGGCGGCGCAGCGGTGCTGGCCCATCCCGGCATTTACGGGGATGATGAACTGGTGCGGAAGATCCTGGAGACCGGTGCTCTGCGCGGAATCGAGGTCTACCATTCCGATCATGGTCCGGCGGAGCATGAACGTTATCTTGCGCTGGCTGAGGAATTCGGCCTGCTGGTCACCGGCGGCTCGGATTTCCATGGGGCGCGGCATGGCGTGATTTTTCACGGGGATATCGGCAGTGTCCATGTATCCACAGCTGTGCTGGAGCAGTTGAAGGCGGCCCGAAGCTGAGCCTGAACCTGAATGGAAAGCGATCCGCTTAAGGAAGGGCCGGCAGCCTGTGAAAATACCTGCCCTATGAAATTAGAGGGCGGCAATACCAAAAACAACCTCCATTCCATTGGCGATGATGCCTGTGGCTGGAGGTTGTTTGGCTTCCCGGGACTAGCTTCGCAGAACGCTGGCCAGACCCTTGATACGCTCTTCATCCGGTGTCACGAATAGCGTCCGCTGATGATCGTATATGACGAAGCCCGGTTTCGCTCCGCTGGGCTTGCGGACATGCCGGATCAGGGTGCAGTCTACCGGAACGCTGCTCGACTGCTTGGCCTGGCTGAAGTAGGCGGCGAGCTGTGCAGCTTCTTCCAGGGTGGCATCGCCGAATTCCTCGCTGCGGATGACCACATGCGAACCCGGAATGTCTTTGGTGTGCAGCCAGGTATCGTTCGCCGAAGCCAGCCGGTTGGTGACATATTCGTTCTGAAGATTGTTTTTGCCGACGTAAATATCTATGCCTTCGGAAGAGGTGAATACCTGCAGGGTAGGGCGGGTCGCCTTCTTCTTCTTTTTGCCCTTTTT
This sequence comes from Paenibacillus sp. IHB B 3415, assembly GCF_000802655.2. Classification (NCBI taxonomy): domain Bacteria; kingdom Bacillati; phylum Bacillota; class Bacilli; order Caryophanales; family Paenibacillaceae; genus Paenibacillus; species Paenibacillus sp. IHB B 3415. Next base: position 91,598 of record NZ_JUEI01000022.1, read on the forward strand.
GCTGCGGTCCCGCAGATAACCCTGGGTCACCAGCTCCTCGCGGATTTCCTCGATATCATTCAGTGAGGCGTGGGCGAGCTGCTGCTGCAGCGTCTCCATGTAGGCAATTTCCTCATGGGTCTTGAGCAGCTGTTCGCCGATGACCCGCAGGCTGTTCTTATATTTGTTGTATTTCTTGAAATAGCGCTGCGCATTGTCCGTAGGGCTTAAGAGCGGATCTAGCGGAACAGTGATTTCTGCCTGATTCTCATCGTAATAGTTTACTAGCTTTGCCGTCTTATCCCCTTTGTTCAAAGTGTGCAGGGAAGCGAACAGCAGCTCGCCCCAGATCCGGAACTGGTCGGCGTCCTGGGCTTCATCCAGATCCTTCTGCAGATTGGCAAGCTTCTTGATGTTTTTGCCGCGCTCATTGCCGAGGAAACGGATTAGGTCGCTTACCCGCTGCTTCACGGTATCCTTCTCCGCTTTATCCCCGTAATAATCCTCCAGACACGTGCTGATTGAGCTGTACTGCTTCACATTCCCGCCCATCAGCTTCAACGGTATGGCGGAGAAGATGGGCTTGCCTTTAGCATTCAAGCCGGAGACCGGCGAGAACCGGAGCTCCCTTACCGGCTCCATTACGGAATTGAAGGCTTCCCACAGCTGCTCCGGGTGGTTTACCCCGCTGCTGAACTCCTGGGCATCGCCCCCGAGTGCCTTGTAGCGGTGGACGATCTCACCGGCAATGAGCGGACTGAGGCCGTTAAAAGCATGCACCAGCCAGCCCGCCGGATCGGCTGAAGGGGAAGGGCCGCCGGAGCCGTCGGCTTTCGGTTCTTCCAGCGAGGCCAGAAGCCCCGCAATCTCGCCTTCGATCATATCCTCCTCAGGCTCCTCCGGATGCTCTGCAGCGTAGAGGGCTGCTTCTTCAGCCGAAGCCATCAACGAGATGAAAGCGGCCTGGCTTATGCCGAGCGGATTCAGCTTATGCTGCTGCGGCGGTTCGGTATAGGCCGCTCCCGGCATAACGACCCGGTAGCTGCTGATCGACGGGGTGACATGATGAATCCCGTCGATAATCGTGCCGGTGGACAGCTCGGTCAGAATGATGTTGCTATGCCGTCCCATCAGCTCAATGATGATTTTTTTGGCGGAGACATCTCCCAGCTCATCCCGGGTTCTGATCGTCATATGAATGATCCGCTCCATGCCCACCTGCGTGATGCTCTCGATGGTGCCGCCTTCGCAATGCTTGCGCATCAGCATGCAGAACATTGGCGCTTCCGCCGGATTGATAGTGCTTCTCTCGGTCAGATGCAGCCGGGGGTAGGTCGGATTCGCTGACAGCAGCAGCTTGCCGCCGCCGCCCGCACCGCGCAGGGTGAAGATCAGGTCATGTGTGCTGGGTTGATATATTTTGCCGACGCGTGCACCGATGAAGGGCTGAAGCTCATGCACGATCGCTTTGGTAACGATGCCGTCTAATGCCATGATAAAGTTCTCCTGTCGCCTAAAAATAATGTACTCTCTCTATGATGCCATACTTTCACTCGTTCGCGCAAAAGGAGAAACCGGATGCGGTGATAATTTGGGACGACCATGAATACACTTGGACATGAACAGGTGGAAAAGCTGTGTGCCGCCGGAAGTCAAGAAACGACCGGGAGGGGAAAGATAAGTCATGGAACAAAAAAGTTGGCACCACCTCGGTGCAGAGGAGCTGCAGGAGATGTTCAGCGTTCATCCGGGAGCGGGTCTGAGCGCTGAGGATGCTGCAGAGAGACGTAAAGAGAGCGGGTACAATGAGCTGTCGGAGGGCAAAAAGGTATCGCCTGTTACGCTCATGCTCAATCAGTTCAAGGATTTCATGGTGCTGGTGCTGATGGGTGCGACACTGGTATCCGGCCTGCTTGGCGAATATCTCGATGCGATTACGATTGTTGCCATTATTCTGCTTAACGGGGTACTCGGTTTCGTACAGGAGTTCCGCGCAGAGCGTTCGCTCCGGGCACTGAAACAGCTGTCTGCCCCGTCTGCCAAGGTATTGCGCAGCGGGAAGCAGGAAGTGATTGCAGCCAAAATGCTGGTGCCCGGTGATATCGTCCTGCTGGAGAGCGGAGACCGTATCCCTGCGGATGTCCGCTGGCTGCAGTGCAGCGCCCTATACGCCGAGGAATCGGCACTGACGGGGGAATCCTTACCGGTCTCCAAGCATGCGGAGGCGATCCATGCCGAAGAGATCCCGCTTGGCGACCAGAAGAATATCGGCTTCATGGGCACGATGGTGACCCGGGGAACAGGCCGGGCAGTCGTCGTCCGCACCGGCATGAATACCGAGATGGGCAAGATTGCGGACCTGATCCAGAATACGGAAACCCAGGAAACGCCGCTGCAGCACCGTCTGGAGCAGCTTGGCAAGATTCTGATCTATGTCTCCCTGGGCCTCACGATTGTCGTTGTCCTTGCAGGGATTCTGCATGGACAGCCTGCGCCGGCGATGTTCCTGGCAGGTGTCAGTCTGGCCGTAGCAGCCATTCCGGAAGGTCTTCCGGCGATTGTAACCATTGCTCTTGCCCTGGGCGTCCAGCGGATGATCAAGCGCAAGGCCATCGTCCGGAAGCTGCCGTCCGTAGAGACCCTGGGCTGTGCCTCGGTCATCTGCTCGGATAAGACGGGGACGCTCACTCAGAATAAAATGACGGTAACGCGGGTGTGGAACGGCGGACGGAGTCTGGAAGTGACCGGGGAGGGTTATTCGCCTGCAGGACATGTACTCCATAAAGGCAAGCCTGTAGATCTGAAGAATGACCAGAGTCTGCGGCGGATGCTGCAGGTGGGGGCTTTATGCAGCAATGCGGAGATTTTTGAGACTATCGCCGATACACGCGGCAAGAAGAAGGGCAAAGGCGCAGAAGCCGATAAGGTTGCGGACACCCAGTCTGTGTGGGAGCTTAAGGGGGATCCGACAGAAGGCGCGCTGGTGACCTTGTCTGCCAAAATGGGGTTAACCGCACAAACGCTTGCTGTTACCTATACCCGGGAAACGGAGTTTCCGTTTGATTCTGAACGCAAGCTGATGTCTGTGATCGTCAGCCATCCCGGCGGACGGATGATCTGCACCAAGGGCGCGCCTGATGTGCTGCTGAATTGCTGCTCCTATATGCTGTGGGAAGGCGGAGTAGTTCCTTGTACGCCAACCTTGCGCCAGAAGGTGCTGGAGGCCAATGAGGAAATGGCCGGAGGTGCTCTGCGCGTACTCGGGATGGCATACCGCGAGATGCGTACAGGAGAAGTGGCCGGCAGCGAGAAAGAAGCGGAATGCCAGCTTGTCTTCGTAGGGCTTGCCGGAATGATTGACCCGCCGCGCCGTGAAGTGCGCGATGCGATTCAAGTTACCCGCCGGGCCGGAATCAAAACAGTGATGATTACCGGGGACCATGGAACGACTGCGGAAGCAATTGCCCATCAGCTCGGCATTCTGCAGCGTGGGGGAACTGTCCTGACCGGCAGCCAGCTTACCCGGATGGACGATGATGCACTCGACAAAGTGTCCGATAACGTCTATGTATACGCCCGGGTATCTCCTGAGCATAAGCTGCGGATTATCAAGTCGCTGCAGCGCCAGGGCCATGTGGTAGCGATGACCGGGGATGGTGTGAACGATGCTCCGGCTATCAAGGCGGCGGATATCGGAATCTCCATGGGTATCACCGGCACGGATGTAACCAAAGAAGCATCATCACTTATCTTAGGGGATGACAATTTCTCGACGATTGTTGCGGCCATTGAAGAAGGCCGGAATATCTATGAGAACATCCGCAAGTTTATCCGCTATCTGCTGGCTTCGAATGTCGGCGAGATTCTGACGATGTTCTTCGCGATGATGCTGGGGCTGCCGCTGCCGCTGGTGCCGATCCAGATTCTCTGGGTCAACCTGGTCACGGATGGACTGCCGGCGATGGCGCTGGGGGTAGATCAGCCTGAGAAGGATTTAATGGAGCACAAGCCCCGCGGAGCCAAGGAAAATATCTTTGCCCGCCGTCTGGGCTGGAAGATCGTCAGCCGCGGGCTGCTGATCGGCCTCTGCACCCTGGCCGCATTCTGGCTGACGCTGCGCATTGCTCCGGATAATGCACAGCAGCTGGTGCGGGCGCAGTCGGTTGCTTTTGCCACACTGGTTATGGCCCAGCTCATCCATGTCTTCGACTGCCGCAGCTCCCGGTCGGTATTCCACCGGAATCCGTTCCAGAACAAAGCGCTGGTGCTCGCCGTTCTGTCGTCTGTGATCCTGATGCTGGCCGTAATGTACCTGCCGTTCCTGCAGCCGGTATTCAAGACCGTTCCGCTCAGCTTCCGCGAATGGTGCCTGGTGCTGGTGATGGCCGGTGTCCCGACTTTCCTGATGGGTGCGGGCAGCGTCTGGGGCGGCAAGAAGAACCGCAGCCGCAGCGGCGGACGGCAAATGATAAAAAGTACAAAGTTTTCGGCATAAAATCAATAGCATCACTCCACTCCTTTAAGGTATGCTGGTTACACTGGGAAGCTTGGTTTACGATGAACCGGCTGGCATATTTCAAACAAAACTCAGCTAATGCTTCTGAATTAGGCTGACAAAACTTTTAGGAGTGGACGATATAATGGAATTTACTAAGATGCACGGACTAGGCAATGACTTTATAGTTGTATTCGGCGAGGATGAGCTGCCGGGCAATGCTTCGGAGCTGGCAGTTACGCTGTGCAACCGGTTCTTCGGCATCGGCGCTGACGGTCTGGTATACATTCTGCCTTCAGAGCGCGGTGATTATATGATGCGTATTATGAACTCTGACGGCTCGGAAGCCGAGCAATGCGGCAATGCCATCCGCTGTGTCTCCAAATATGTGTATGAGCACGGACTGGTGGAATCGGAGCAGATTGTGATCGAAACGATTGGTGCCGGTGAACAGAAAGTGTCCCTGAAGGTAAAAGATGGTGTGGTGGAGACTGTTACCGTGGATATGGGCGAGCCGGTTCTGTCCGGACTGCAGATTCCTGTAGCGATCGATGCAGAGCCTGTGCTGGATCAGCCGATTGAGGCGGACGGAAAGGAATTCAAATTCACCGCTGTTTCCATGGGCAATCCGCATGCGGTTATTTATGTAGATGATGCTGTATCCTTCGACCTCGGCACGTGGGGACCGAAGCTGGAAGTTCATCCGCTCTTCCCGCGCAAAGTAAATGTGGAGTTCGCTACCGTTGTGGACCGCGGACATGTGGATATGCGTGTCTGGGAGCGCGGAGCCGGACCTACACTGGCCTGCGGAACCGGAGCCTGTGCCACTCTGGTCTCCTCCGTACTGAACGGGGTAACAGACCGTTCAGCCTGGATCAGCCTGAAGGGCGGCGACCTGTTCATCGAGTGGAATGAGGAAGATAATCATGTGTATATGACAGGTCCTGCACAGGTGGTGTATACCGGTTCGGTGGATATTTAAACCGGATTTGATACGGATAGCAGATTAAACACCAATAGCAATAGATCTGGAATCCCCCGCGAGCTGCGAGCTTGCGGGGGATTTCTGCATCCGCCGGGCCTTCACCCGCCGGGCCTTCAGCCCGGTGGGATTTGGACTTTTAGCTGCTGCTGGAGCACGAATTCCCTGATGAATTCCGCTGACCGCACACAGTCCGCCATTTTTTAAAATCCTTCCCGAAATACAACATTTCCCTCTTTATTCCGGTACATATCCGGAATTGTTGTACGAAAAGCAGCATTTCGCCTCCACCAAGCCACTTTGCGAGATAATTCCTGTATTTCATACAACAATCCTCTAGAATGCCCGGGTATCTATGAGCCAAAGCTGTAATACGTGCAACATTTTGCCGGTGTGGCGTGAATTTAAGTGGCGTGAACTTAAGAATCTCCATTCAGCCCATGGATACCTCTAAGCTCCAGCCCGGAGGGAACCCAGCCGAATAATGGCAAGGAGATCCGCGAATAATAGAACTCTGCATGAGCAAGGGAGGGGTGAGGCGGATATGAAGTCATGGTCCAATAAACATAAACAGACAACAGCTGCAGCTCCGGCGAACCAGACAGCTGAAGGCGGAACTCCATATCTGTCCGATAACGTTGCCCGGAACCTGGATAATATGCAGTCTGAGCTTGGCGGCAGTCCGGATCTCAAAGTCCGCAGAATCCAGATCGGCGGAGAACGCCGGATTGAAGCGGCGGCAATTCATCTCAGCGGATTGGCCGATACGGTGGCCGTAAACGAATTTGTAATTGGCTCGCTGCTGGGCAATACGGAGGGCTTGTTCCCGGACGATACGGACGACATGGTAACAGCCAGCGATCAAGCCGCACCGGAGACCAGCCATGGTGATCCTGCGGCTTCAACCGGCACCGCAGCTCCGGCAGAAGCTGCAATTAACGCCACAGCTGAGTCTGCTGCTAAGTCCGCCCCCATATTCACCGCAGAGCCCGGCGACGGACGCTCCCCCCTCCCGCAGCTGATTCTAAACCGCGCCCTGGAAATCGGCGACGCGGTACTGCAGGAGGAATGGAAGGATATCATGTTGGCCGTTCTCTCAGGCGACACCGTTATATTGCTGGAGGGATACCGGACAGCTATTATCTGCGAGACCCGGGGCGGAGAGCAGCGCTCGGTCAGCGAGCCTTCCTCGCAGCTTGTGGTCCGGGGGCCGAAGGATGGTTTTGTAGAGTCGGTAGCCACGAACATCTCACTGATCCGCCGCCGGATCAAATCGCCCAAGCTGCGTCTGGAATACATGAAGATAGGTACGGAAACACAGACCCATGTCGCTCTGATGTACATGAAGGGAATAGCTGGGGAAGATCTGATCCGGGAGGTCAGGGAACGCCTGCGTAAGATTGCCTTAGATGAAGTGCTGGAGTCCGGTTTCATTGAAGAATTAATTCAGGATAAGACGTTCACCCCTTTTCCTACCATATACAATTCGGAACGGCCGGATGTGGCGGCAGGCAATCTGCTGGAAGGCAGAGTGGTCATTATTGTCGACGGCACCCCGTTTGTCCTGATTCTTCCGGCAGTGTTCACGCAGTTTTTTCAGTCTGCGGAGGATTATTCCCAGCGTTTTGATATTGCCATTTTGATGCGGGTCATCCGTTATGTCAGCTTTCTGGTCCTGATTCTCGGCCCTTCCGTTTATCTTGCACTGACTACCTATCATTATGAGATGATACCGACAACACTGCTGATCAATCTGCTCTCGCAGCGGGAGAATGTGCCTTTCCCGGCTTTTGTGGAGGTGCTGCTGATGGAAACGGCTTTTGAGATTCTCCGGGAAGCCGGTGTGCGGATGCCCCGTGTCATCGGGCAAACGGTATCCGTTGTCGGTGCGCTTATCCTGGGAACCGCTGTGGTGGAAGCGGGGATCATTACACCGATCATGGTTATCGTGGTAGCGTTGACCGGGATTGCCAGCTTTGCCATTCCGGCCTATAACATGGCGATTGCCGGGAGACTTATCCGGTTTGCTTTTCTGATCATGGCAAGCATGTTCGGCTTCTACGGGATTACGCTGGGACTGATTGTACTAGTGGCACATATGAACAGCCTGCGTACCTTCGGCATTCCCTACTTATCCCCGTTCGTGCCTCTTTCGGTCAAAGGGCAGAAGGATACGATTCTCAGGCTGCCGCTCTGGCTGATGGGCCCCCGCAAATCACCGCAGCAGATGCGCGCAGAGCTGCCTGAATACATGCAGCTAACGACGGGCTATGACGAGCAGCTGTCTCCGCTCATTCTCAAGAATAATACCGCTGCCAGGCAGCAGGGCGAAGGTGAACAACATGAAACTGATGACTAAGATAACCGTCTTCCCTGGACTGCTGCTGGTTCTTCTGCCGCTGCTCCTGCTTACCGGCTGCTGGGACAATGTGGAGCTTAACCGCCGTGCCATCGTCTCAGGGGTTGCCATCGACCGGGGTCCGACCGAGGCCGAGAAATACCGGCTGTCTTTTCAGGTCATCGTTGCTGAGGAAATATCCGGGGAGAATGCCCGGGGGATTTCCCCGGTTGCCATGTACACAGGTACCGGCCGGACGATGTTCGAGGCACTGGCCGATGCTTCCCGGCAAACAGCGCGTTTCTTATCCCTGGGGCATGTACGGGTGCTGGTGGTGTCCGAGGAGCTTGCCCGTGAAGGGATCAAGGATATCCTGGATGTGCTGGAGCGGGAGAGTGATACCAGGCTCACCAGTCTGATCTTTATCGCCAAAGGACAGCCGGCGCATGAGCTGATGTCAACGATGACCGTGTTCAGCAAAATCCCCGCAAATGATCTGGTGGAGAAGCTGGAGACGACTTCGAAGCAGTTCGGCTACAACTTCCGGATGGAGGTGGATGATGTGATCCGCGGGGTTCAGCTCACAGGAGGCGGACCTATTATCAATGGGGTGTTTACGAGCGGAAGCAGGGGGGGCGCTGACACCAATGATAACCTGAAAAGCATTGAGCCCCGGACCATTCTGAGAATTTCAGGACTGGCAGCGTTCAAGGACGATAAGATGAAAGGCTGGTTGGAAGGCGACGCCGCGCTGGGCACCGTTCTTTTGCATAACAAAATCAAAGAGTTTCCCGTTGTAATCAGAGACAAGGAAGGCGGCTATCTGTCTTTCAATGTCTATCATTCCCAGGTAACCTTGAATACGGCTGTTACAGATCCGGAGCATCCGGTCATTATCGTGAAAATCAGACAACAGGCTGCGATTAAGGAATCTGCCAATTCCCTGGACCTTACTTCACCGGAGGTACTGGAGGGATTGTCTGAACAGCTGACGGAGGAAACGATCAAGCAGATTAAGACAGCAATTGCTTCAGCACGGGAGTTCAAAAGCGATTATCTCGGCTTCGGCCAGGTACTGCAGCGGAACCATCCGCGCGGCTGGAAGCAGGTCAAGGATCATTGGGAGGATATTTTCGCAGCCTGTGAAGTCCAATTTGACGCAGATGCCGTCATCCGGCATACGGATATGCGCAGCAACTCTTTTCAGATCAACAAATAAAACCGGGGAGGTCTACATATGGGGACGATCAAAATCGGACTGGGCCAGTTCTTCTGCTTGACCGTTTTGTTTGAGCTGGGAACGGCACTGGTTGTCAATCTGGGCATGGAGTCCGGCAGGGATGCCTGGCTCTCGATTCTGGTCGGCTGTGTGGCCGGTCTGATCGTGTTCACGGGTTATGCCTATCTGTACCGCAAGCACCCCGACATGCCTTTTACCGCCTATACGCGGCAATTGCTCGGCAAATATATCGGAACTCCGGTGGCCATACTGTACATCATTCTCTACATTAACCTTGCCGCCCGGGATTTGCGCGATGGCAGCACTATGCTCGCTATGGCAACCATGCACAACACTCCGCTGTTCATTCTCAGCACGCTGATGGTGCTCTCGGGGGCGTATGTGCTGCATAAAGGCGTGGAGGTGCTGAGCAGGACTTCGGTGGTTTTTGCGCTTGTCGTGATGCTGATCGGCTTGTTCGGCACAATTATGCTGGTGCTCTCGGGGTCTATCAATTTGCACAGACTGCTGCCCGTGCTTGAGAATGGCCTTCAGCCTGTGCTGTTCTCGGTGGCGCATCAGAATTACATGTTTCCGTTCGGGGAGATGATTTGCTTCACCATGCTGATGCCCTATTTGTCCAATGTCAAAAAAGGACCCTGGGTCATCGCCGCCGGTATCCTCTTCTCCGCCATTCTGCTCAGCTTCACTATGGCCTTGAATATTTCAGTCCTGGGTGAGGATATTGTGGAGCGCTCCCCGCTGCCGCTGATGCCGACGATCAGCAAGATTTCGATCTCGGATTTTATCCAGCGTGTGGATATTTTTGTAGTAATGGTGCTGATTATCGGGGTGTTTTTCAAAATGGCCGTGTTCTTTGCCGCTGCGCTGGTCGGTATTTCGGAGCTGTTCCATATGCCTTTCCGCCGGATGCTGTATCCTTGTGCGCTGATTATTCTGTTCACCTCCATGCTGGATGCCCGCAGCTTTATAGAGCATCTGGATGAGGGAGGTGGTCTTTTATATTTGGTGTATCCTTTTTTCATGCTGGTTGTTCCGGCAGTGCTGGTAGTGATGGCAGCAGTCCGGGCTCATTTCTCTGCACCGCGTCCGGGCTGAGTTCCGCGTATCCAGTAGACGGCATCCGGCACGATCATGCAGAGGACCAGCACAGCTGCAGTCAGCTTCTCGGAAGCAGTGTAGAGGAGGTAATCGATAATGTAGCCGATATTATCCAGCCCGTACCCGAACAGCCAGTCCCCCAGGTACAGATACAGCAGCGAGAGGACGGACAGCAGCAGGATGACGGCATATTTGCGCAGCAGCAGCTTACGGGTGTTTTTTTTCATTGGACAGGCTCCTCTGTAAAAGAATAGGAGTAGTATGAATCATTTGCCGGTATGCCATGCAAAGGGCGTCTGTTTCCGCTGATCAAAGCTTATCATCCATCCCGTTTTATGTTACATTAGTATGAAACTAATGACAAAAAAGGGGAGGTTCTTACGGTGAAGCCGGATTTGCGCTCTGCATGGGAGAATAACGTATTGGTCGGAGACGGGGCGATGGGAACCTTTTTATATCAAAAGGGTTTTCCTGTAGGCATCTCCTATGAGGAATTGAATCTGACCTCTCCGGAGGTGATTGAGGATGTGCACCGGAGCTACATGGAAGCCGGTTCAGTCCTGCTGGAGAGTAACACGTATTCGGCGAACTATGATAAGCTCTCCAAATTCGGGCTGGAATCGAAGGTTGGGGAGATCAACCGCGCCGGGGTGAGCATTGCCCGCCGTGCAGCCGGAGAGACCGGCTATGTAGTCGGGGCTGTGGGATCTATACGCGCCGGCAAACGGGCTAATTTGTCCTCGGCTGAACTTAAGCGGTTTTTCTCGCAGCAGATTGCTGCGCTGCTGGAAGAGCAGCCGGACGGTATCATGCTGGAGACCTTTTATGATGTGGAGGAGCTTCACCTGGCACTCAGAACCGTCCGCAAGCTCAGCGGGCTTCCTGTAATCTGCCAGCTGGCTGTAGATGACTCGGCGCGCACACTGGACGGGCTGACTCTGCCTGAGGCGTTCCGCATTCTGGAACAGGACGGGGCGGATGTAATCGGCTTCAACTGCAACACCGGGCCGAACGGCATCAAGCGTGCGCTTGGCACTCTTCAGGGGCGGCTTGTGCTTCCGGTATCGATCTATCCCAATGCGGGGGTAGCAGATTATGTGGACGGCCAGTACCGCTACGGGGCATCACCGGAATATTTCGGCCAGATGGCTCCGGTCTTCGCGGATATGGGCAGCCGGATCATCGGAGGATGCTGCGGCACCACTCCCCGGCATATTGCGGAAATTTCCGCTGCACTCAAGGATTATGCGGTTACGCCGCTTCCGGAACCTGATGAACATAGAATGGCAGAACGGATTTCTGTGCATGAGCATCTTAGTGAGGATGAAGGACAGGGCGGAGCAGAACCGACGCTTGTGGATCTGGTGAAGGAACGGCATACAGTGATCGTAGAGCTTGATCCGCCGCGTGATCTTGACATCGCGAAGTTCATGCGGGGAGCGGAAGCGCTGCGCAGAGCCGGCGCGGATGCGCTGACGCTGGCAGACAACTCGCTTGCGGTTACCCGGATGAGCAATATGGCACTGGGACATCTGGTTCAGGCCCGTACAGGGCTGCGGCCGCTGGTGCATATTGCCTGCCGGGACCGCAATCTGATTGGTACCCAGTCGCATTTAATGGGCTTTGACGCTCTTGGCATTGACCATGTACTGGCTGTAACCGGTGATCCGGCGCGCTTCGGTGATCTGCCCGGGTCCAGCTCGATTTATGATCTGACCTCTTTTGAAATTATACGTATGATCAGACAGCTGAATGACGGTGTGGCCTTCTCGGGCAAGCCGCTCAAACAGAAGGCGAAGTTCGTGATCGGTGCTGCGTTTAATCCCAATGTCAAGCACTTGGACAAGGCGGTGGAGCGGCTGGAGAAGAAGATCGCATCCGGTGCGGATTACATTATGACCCAGCCTGTCTATGATCCTGAATTAATTGCCCGGATTGCCAAAGCCACAGAGCATCTGGATATTCCGATCTTTATCGGAATCATGCCGCTGGCCAGCGGCCGGAACGCTGAATATCTCCATAATGAGGTTCCGGGAATTCAGCTCTCCCCCGAGGTCCGCAGCCGCATGCAGGGACTGGAAGGCGAAGCGGGGCGCGCGGAAGGCGTTCTCATTGCCAAGGAGCTGCTGGATGCGGCGACTGCGCATTTTAACGGCATCTATCTGATTACACCCTTTATGTTCTATGATATGAGTGTACAGCTGCTGGAGTATGTCTGGGCGAAGCAGGGACGCAGATTGTCCCCCTTGTTTCGCTAGTAAGAATCAATTACAATAGTGTAATGGATGTGATTCCGTTGTCATTTAGTATGACCGGATACGGTCAGTCATCCCTGCAATTCGGTGGACACAAGATTAGTTTCGAAGTCAAATCGGTGAATAACCGTTACTGCGAAGTTGTGCTGCGGATGCCCCGGGATTGGACGGGTTATGAGGATATGGTGCGGCGGCTGGTTCAAGCCCATATCAAACGGGGACGGGTAGATGTCATCATTAATAGGGAACTCACCGAGGGTGCGGCTGACGCGCATGCGCTGAACCGCACGCTGGTGAAGTCCTATCTGGACGCCGCAGAGGCCTTAAGACGGGAGTATGGATTCCAGGGAGAGTTGACTCTCCGTGATATACTTTCTATGCCTGGTGTTATGGAATTCAAGGAAGAGATTCAGACTGCTGCTGCGGCTCCCTCTGAAGAAGTTACAGAGCTCCTCGAGAAGGGGATCCGCCTTAGTCTGGAGGCCCTGCTGGAGATGCGTGCCCGTGAGGGCAGGTATCTGGCTGCTGATCTGTCACGCCGGCTTGACCGGCTGGAAGAGCTGCATGCCGGGATAACCGGGCTTGCGCCTCTGGTTGTGCATGAATACCGCGAGAAGCTGCGGCAGCGGCTCAGCGGACTGAATGACGGGAACTTCCCATGGGATGAGCATAAATTCGGCATGGACATTGCTATTTTCGCCGACCGCTGCAGTATAGATGAGGAGCTTACCCGGCTGTACAGTCATTTCGGGCAATGCAGGGCTTTGCTGCTTGGCAGTGAACCTGCAGGGCGCAAACTTGATTTTCTCATTCAGGAGATGAACAGGGAGACCAACACCATCGGGTCCAAGTGCAATCATCTGGACATCGTGAATCTCACGCTTGACATGAAGGCGGAGCTTGAGAAGATACGCGAGCAAGCGGCGAATTTAGAATAACAGGGACCTGAAACAAGCAAAGATGTAACTTATGGGGGGAACAACCGGAACATGGCAATCAAATTAATCAACATCGGCTTTGGGAATATCGTGTCGGCCAACCGCATTATTTCCATTGTCAGCCCGGAATCTGCACCGATCAAACGAATTATTCAGGAGGCCAGAGACCGGCATATGCTGATCGACGCCACCTACGGAAGACGGACGCGGGCCGTCATCATTACAGACAGCGACCACGTCATTCTCTCGGCCGTTCAGCCGGAGACCGTTGCACACCGCCTATCCAGCAAAGATGACGATAACGACGAATAACAACAAATGGAGTGTACTATGTCAAAAGGATTGCTGATCATATTATCCGGCCCTTCCGGCGTCGGCAAAGGTACGGTATGCACTGCGCTGCGGCCGAAGATGCCTGAACTCGTCTATTCCGTTTCCGCCACCACGCGTTCACCGCGTGCAGGTGAAGAGAACGGCGTCAATTATTTTTTCAAATCCAGAGAGCAGTTCGCGGACATGATTGAAGGTGACCAGCTGCTCGAATATGCGGAGTACGTAGGCAATTATTACGGTACTCCGCGTGACTTTGTGGAGAGAACACTCGAGAGCGGAAGAGATATTATTCTGGAAATCGAGGTTCAGGGAGCTCTCAAAGTCAAAGACAAATTCCCAGAAGGCATCTTTGTCTTCCTTCTTCCTCCGTCGATGGACGAGTTGAAGGACCGTATCCGCGGACGCGGTACGGAGCATCCTGATGTGATTAATCACCGCATGTCTGTTGCAGAGGATGAAATCGGCCTGATCCGGCATTATGATTACGCAGTAGTGAATGACGAGATCGATCTGGCCTGCAAGCGAATAGAAAGCATTATTATCGCCGAACATTGTAAGGTGAGATGATAGGTTCTACAGGATTGGTTCATATTTATAGTAAAAGATGAAGAGGTGTTTTACATGCTATATCCATCCATTGACGAACTGGTGACCAAGGTCGACAGCAAGTATTCCCTGGTTGTCGCTTCAGCCCGCCGGGCTAGAGCACTCCGTGAAGGCGGAAAGACTGATATCAAGAACCCGAGATCGCACAAGTATGTTGGTGTTGCGCTTGAAGAGATCTATGAAGACCGCATTATCGTAACCCGCGGCGACGAAGAATAGTCTCAAGGTTCCGGCTCAAGGCTCACAGCAGAAACGGAAACCATCCCGCTTAGGGATGGCGCAGCCGTTTCTTCTTGAGTTAAGCCAGTTAAGCTGCACAATGAAATAGATAATAGCCCGCACCGGGCTGTTCCTGACAACCGGAAGGTTGTTATTTTTTTCTCTATTTATAAGGAAATAATGAAGCGGAGCTTCCTTTTGACGTAAATATGAAGATTTTCATTTCTTCTTTTCATAGCGGCATATACAATGGGCACAGATTGAGGTACAGGGGGGAGATCAGTTTGAAGAGTTTACAAGGAAAGTCGATTATACTCGGAATTACAGGAGGCATTGCTGCCTATAAGGCGGCGGCCCTAACCAGCAAGCTTACCCAGCAAGGCGCCGAGGTTCATGTTATTATGACTGCTTCGGCCAAGCAGTTCATTACGGAGCTGACACTGCAGTCATTGTCCAAGCAGCGGGTATACAGCGATACTTTTCAGGAACGCGACCCGTCCTCCATCTCGCATATTGATCTGGCGGATTCGGCCGATTTGGTCTTGATCGCACCGGCTACAGCGAATATTATTGCCAAAATGGCGCATGGGCTGGCAGATGATATGCTGTCGACTACACTGCTTGCCGCTACAGCTCCTGTAATGGTGGCTCCTGCGATGAATGTTCACATGTATCAGCATCCGGCGGTATTGAGCAATATCGATACACTATACAACCGGGGGGTACACTTTATTGAACCGGGCGAAGGACTGCTGGCCTGCGGTTACGTGGGCAAAGGGCGGCTGGAAGAGCCGGAAGCCATCGTGAAGGTTGTGGAGAACTTCTTTGCGCTGCAGAATGACAGGAAATCCGGACTGCTAACGGGTAAAAAGGTAGTTGTCACCGCTGGCGGTACGGTTGAACGTATCGATCCTGTCCGTTACATTTCCAATGATTCCTCCGGAAAAATGGGCTTCGCGCTGGCGCGGGCAGCACGCGCCATGGGGGCAGAGGTTACCTTGATCGCCGCGCGTACGGATGAAGCGCCGCCGCGCGATGCCGATATCCGGCTGGTCCGCGTGGAATCGGCGCAGGATATGTATGAAGCGGTCACGGAACGCTGGGCCGATTGCGACATTCTCATTAAAGCGGCGGCTGTCGCAGATTACCGCCCGAGACACAGCGCGGAGTCCAAGATCAAAAAGAGCGGTGACACCATGACCCTTGAACTGGTGAAAACTACCGATATTCTGGAAAGTCTCGGCAAAATAAAGGATAAGCAATTCCTGATCGGGTTTGCCGCGGAAACCGGAAATGCGGAATATTACGCCAAGGACAAGCTGGTGCGCAAGAACCTGGATCTGATTGTCGCTAATGATGTTGCTGTAGAAGGTGCCGGATTCGGCACGGATACCAACATTGTGTCGGTCTATGATGCAAACGGCCTGGTACTGGATCTTCCCTTAGCTTCCAAGGATGAGGTGGCGCGCCGGGTACTGCAGCTTGCCGCTGAACGTGTTGCCGGAGCCTTGTTATAATGGATATTGCCAAGGTCATTGTCGATGTTCCTGTGCGCAGCACCGACCGGCCGTTTGACTATTTGATTCCAGATTCACTGAAGCTTTGGATTGAAGTGGGCAGTAGAGTGGCGGTTCCATTTGGACCCCGTACGGTTCAGGGCTTTGTTGTATCATTGGAATCGGGAGAGACCGGCAGCGTATCAAGAATGAAGCCGATTGTGGAAGTGCTCGATCTGCTGCCTCCGCTGTCGCCGGAGCTGGTTGAGCTGGGGGATTGGATGAGCCAAAGATATGCCTGCAGACGGATCTCCGCACTGCAGGCTATGCTTCCGACTGCCCTGAAGGGCAAAGCCGAGCGGCTGATCTCGCTAGGTGATACAGAGGCAGCAGCCGATACTCCCGGAGATGAGCTGTTTCCGCTTTTCCTGGAGACTGACAACGAAGAGCAGGAGATTACTGACTTCGTCAGACGCCACGGGGAAGTATCCATGAAGCTGCTGACCCGCACCTTCCCGGAGGCTGCTGAGACTGTAAAGTTCATGGTGCGGCGCGGTGTGCTGGCGGAGAGCCAGTCGATCAAGGATAAGATGGGCAAGAAGAAGCTAAAGGCGGTTGATTTGGCCATAGGCCTCTCCGCAGCACGCGAATCCCTGTCCGGCTTCCCGGCGCGTTCGGCGCGCCAGAAGGAAGTCCTGTCCTTCCTGATCGATATGGAGGCAACACTTCCCATGCCGCTCAAGGATGTGCTGTCGGTTCTTCAGGTTACGGCCGGCACGGTGAAGGCTCTGGAGGACAAAGGGTATATTGAGATTAGTGAAATTGAAGTATACCGCGACCCCTATCAGGGACGCGATTTCAAGCCGAGCACACCCTTGCCGCTGACAGCGGAGCAAGAGGTTGTCTATAAGCGGATTGTGGGAACTGTAGAGCAGCAAACGCATGAAGTCTTCTTATTGCACGGGGTAACGGGCAGCGGGAAGACGGAGATTTATCTGCAGTGCATTCAGCGCTGTGTGGAGCAAGGGCGTCAGGCTGTAGTGCTGGTGCCGGAAATTGCCCTGACTCCACAGATGGTTGAACGGTTCAAAGGCCGGTTCGGCAGCGGGGTGGCGGTAATGCACAGCCGGCTGTCTGTCGGCGAACGCTACGACGAATGGCGCAAGATCCGTGAGGGCAAAGCGATGGTTGCTGTCGGCGCACGCTCGGCAGTGTTTGCTCCGTTTGCCAATCTGGGCCTCATTATTATGGATGAAGAGCATGAGGGCTCCTATAAGCAGGAAGAAAATCCGAAATACCATGCCCGTGATGTCGCGGTCCGCCGGGCTGAACAGGGCGGGGCAGTAGTGATTCTGGGCTCGGCTACGCCTTCGCTGGAGAGCTATCACGCAGCCAGATCACAGAGCGATATTCATTTCTCGCCTATCCTGCTGGAGATGCCTAGCCGCGCACTCGGCAACGAGCTGCCCAAGGTGGCAGTGGTCGACATGCGCGACGAGCTGAAGGAAGGCAACCGCTCGATGTTCAGCCGCAGGCTGCATGCTGCGCTGGTGAGCAGGCTGGAACGCGGGGAGCAGACGGTACTTCTCTTGAACCGCAGAGGGTTCTCTACCTTCGTCATGTGCCGGAGCTGCGGATATGTCGCCGGTTGTCCGGAATGCGATATCTCGCTGACCTATCATAGCCGCAGCGACAATCTGCGCTGCCATTACTGCGGCCATGCCGAGCCGGCACCTAAGCTGTGTCCCGAATGCGGCAGCGAGCATATCCGCTTCTTCGGGACAGGGACCCAGCGGGTTGAAGAGGAGCTTGGCAAGCTGTTTCCCGGTATCCGCGTCATCCGCATGGATGTGGATACAACCACAGAGAAGGGTTCACATGAGAAGCTGCTCAACCAGTTCAGGGATAAGAAGGCCGATGTACTGCTGGGAACGCAGATGGTGGCTAAAGGACTAGACTTCCCCGATGTTACCCTGGTCGGTGTTATCACTGCGGACTCGGCGCTGAACCTGCCGGATTTCCGGGCGGCCGAGAAGACCTTCCAGCTGCTCACACAGGTTGCCGGAAGAGCGGGCAGACATCAGCTCCCTGGCGAAGTGGTTGTGCAGTCTTATACACCGGAGCATTATTCGATTATCCATGCCAGCGGTCATGACTACAGGTCGTTCGTGCGGGATGAGCTGAAGCACCGCAAGGAGCTGCATTATCCGCCGTATTGCCGGCTGATTCTGGTTACGCTGTCGCATGAGCAGCTTCCGCTGCTGCTGAAGCTGGCGGAGAATTATGCCCTGAATATCCAGGGCAAAGCAAGGCAGCTGCGCTGGTATGGCAGTCTGGATAAGCTTTCCTCGGATGCACTGGATCTGCTGGGTCCCGTAGCGTCACCCTTGCCGCGGCTCAAAGGCCGTTACAGATTCCAGTGTATTATTAAATGGCGCGGTGCGATTGATGCGATCGGACTGGCCCGTCAGGTGGCCGAGGAGCTGGAGGACTCTGTCCGTGACAAAGGACTGCAGATCAGCATTGATGTGGACCCGCAGATGTTGATGTAATCTCCCGGCGTGTTACAATGGGTAAGGTGTTTTACTATGAAATGAAAGAATGATTTCATTTTATATACTATAGACATGTTCAGAACAAGGATGGTGTTTTTGTAATGGCAATCAGGCTGATCGTGAAAGAACCGGATGAAGTATTACACAAGAAAGCTAAGACCGTAACAACCGTAACCCCGAATGTGCAAAAACTGCTCGACGATATGGCGGATACGATGTATGACGCGGAAGGTGTTGGTCTCGCAGCTCCGCAGGTTGGAATTCTAAAGCGTCTGATCGTAATCGATGCCGATGAAGAGCATGGATTGATCAAGCTGATTAACCCTGAGATTATCAGCATGGACGGGGAGCAGTTCGGACCTGAAGGCTGCCTGAGTATCCCCGGCCTGAACGGCGATGTACGCCGTGCAGAGACAGTAACCGTACGCGGTCTGGACCGTGAAGGCAACGAAGTTACAATTACCGGAAGCGGATTGCTTGCACGGGCTTTTCAGCATGAAATCGATCACCTGAACGGTGTGCTGTTCACGGATATCGCCGAGAAGGTATATGAGTATACAGCAGAACGCAGTGAAACTGAGGAGTGAATGAAATGAAGATAGTGTTCATGGGAACGCCGGCTTTTGCGGTACCCTCCCTGCGGATGCTGCTGGAGGAGGGCTATGAGGTAGTCGCTGTGGTTACCCAGCCGGACCGTCCGCAAGGACGCAAGAAGACGCTTGCCCCTTCACCTGTGAAAGAGGCTGCACTTGAACTGGGATTGCCAGTTCTTCAGCCGGAACGGATGCGGCGCCCGGAGGCGGTAGCTGAACTGGCTGCCTATGAGCCGGATCTGATTGTTACAGCGGCTTACGGGCAGATTCTGCCGAAGAGTGTGCTGGAGCTGCCGAAGAACGGATGTGTGAATGTCCATGGCTCACTGCTGCCGAAATACCGCGGCGGCGCCCCGATCCAGCGCTGCATCATTAACGGTGAGAAGGTAACGGGTGTGACGCTGATGTATATGGCGGAAGGACTGGATACCGGAGATATGATCTCGCGGGTAGAGGTGCCGATCGAGGACGAGGATACCTCAGGCACCATGTTCGGGAAGCTGAGCATTGCCGGACGTGATTTACTGAAGGCGGAAATGCCGCGCCTCGCGGCTGGACGTGTAGAGGCGACGGTGCAGGATGACAGCGAAGCAACTTATGCGCCGAATCTCAGCCGCGAAGATGAACGGATCGACTGGACGGCCGGGTCACTGGCAACCTATAACCGTATCCGCGGACTGGTACCATTCTCGGGTGCCTTCACCCTATGGAATGACGAGACCTTCAAGGTATGGGCGGCGGCGAAGCCGGATAACGGCAGTTCCGCCAGCGGCAATGCTGCTCCGGGTACAGTGCTGTCTGTAAGCGAACGAGGGGTTGAAGTGAAGACCGGCGACGGGATTCTCCTGCTGACAACCGTACAGCCTGCCGGCAAAAAAGCGATGAGTGCGGCACGGCAATGCTGCTCCGGGTACAGTGCTGTCTGTAAGCGAACGAGGGGTTGAAGTGAAGACCGGCGACGGGATTCTCCTGCTGACAACCGTACAGCCTGCCGGCAAAAAAGCGATGAGTGCGGCAGATTTCAGCCGCGGCGCAAGTCTTAAGCCCGGCACGGTGCTGGGTTGAGCGCGGGCGGCAAAGGCGGCGGACCGCGTAATCCCTCTGGCGGCAATACGTCAGCGGCTTCCGGGAGCTCAGCTCCGGGTGGTCAAGCCAGAGGAGCAGGCAAGAAGAAGCCGGGCGGCAAACCGCCGGCGGCAGCTTCTGCACGCGAGGTTGCGCTTGATGTTCTTGTCCGCGTAGAGCAGCAGGGGGCCTACAGCAATCTGCTGCTCGGCAGCAGCCTGCAGAAAGGCGCTCTCAGCCGTGAAGATACCGGACTGGCTACTGAGCTGGTGTATGGCACGATCTCACGGATGATTACTCTGGATTATGTTCTGGAGGGTTTCGTGAGCAAGGGAGTAGCTAAGCTTCAGCCTTGGGTGCGTAATTTGCTGCGTCTGAGCCTGTACCAGATTATGTATCTGGACCGGGTTCCTTCGCATGCAGCCGTTAATGAGGCTGTGAATATAGCCAAGAAACGCGGTCATCAGGGGATTTCCGGGATGGTTAACGGCGTGCTTCGCAGCGTGCTGCGGGCCGGGGAACTGCCGGTGTTGCCGGAGGGACTCAGCCGGGAAGAGCGGATCTCTATTGTTCATTCCCATCCGCTGTGGATGGTGCAGCGCTGGTCTGCAGAATATGGCACAGACACGGCGGAGGCCATGTGTGCCGCGAATAATGAAGCGCCTGCGGTCAGTGTCCGCGTGAATATAACTATGATCAGCCGTGAGGCGCTGCTGGCCGAGATGCTCGAAGCGGGTCTTGAGGCCTCTGAATCGAAGGTTAGCCCCTTCGGGGTGATTGTTAAGGGCGGCGGCAATATGGCTCTGACTTCCTGGTACAGGGACGGATATCTCTCAGTGCAGGATGAAAGCTCCATGCTGGTGGCTGAAGTTGTAGCTCCTGAAGCAGGAATGAAGGTGCTGGACTGCTGTGCCGCTCCCGGAGGCAAAAGCGCGCATATGGGCGAGTTGATGAAGGACGAAGGATCTATACTGGCCAATGATCTGCATGAGCATAAGGCGAAGCTTATCGCAGATCAGGCGGCTCGTCTGGGTCTGGAATGCATCGCTACCTTAAGCGGCGACGCACTGCAGCTGGGTGCCGCTCTTCAGCCGGAATCCTTCGACCGGATTCTGCTGGATGCCCCTTGCTCGGGGCTTGGGGTGATCCGGCGCAAGCCGGATCTGAAGTGGCGGAAGCAGCCCGGAGATGTGGACAGCGTAGCTGCGCTGCAGCATGAACTGCTGCAGTCGGTCGCCGGGCTCCTGAAGCCTGGCGGTGTGCTGGTCTACAGCACCTGTACTACCGAGCAGGCGGAGAACAGCCGGATTATCGGGGATTTCCTGGAGCATAATCCCGGGTTCGCTCCGGTCAGCTTCAAGACCGCCGTCTGGGAACGGCTTGAGGGAACCGCAATTGCCGCAGGCGATGGAATACAGCTGCTTCCCCATCATTTCGGAAGCGACGGATTCTATATTGCCCGGCTGGAGCGACTCTCGTAATATAGTGATTTCTGCATGGAATTACAGCTTCCCGCCCCGCAGAGGTTTTGCGCGGCGGGCTTTTCTTTTACCGGCTCTGGAATTTGTGTTAAAATAGGAAGAATGAGAAATAATACGCATATACTTTACGAAAGAACAGGTGCTAAAAACAATGAAACCTTTAATATATGATTTTTCTTTAGAAGAGTTGCAGCAGTGGGCCAAGGATAACGGAGAGCCGGTTTTTCGCGGCGGACAGATTTTTGACTGGCTGTATGTGAAGCGGGTCAATGATTTTGAATCCATGAGCAATCTCTCCAAGGCACTGCGCGGCAAGCTGGTGGAACAGTTCAGTATTTCGGCTCTGACTGAAATTACGAAGCTGGAATCCAAAGATGGTACTGTGAAATTCCTGTTTGGTCTGCATGATGATCATGCGATTGAGACAGTTATCATGAAGCACAATTACGGCAACAGCGTATGTGTAACTACCCAGGTGGGCTGCCGGATCGGCTGTACCTTCTGCGCATCGACGCTTGGAGGTCTGAAGCGCGATCTGACCGCAGGGGAGATTGTGGCCCAGGTAGTGCGTTCCCAGCAGATTCTTGATGCCCGCGGCGAACGCGTCAGCAGTATTGTTATCATGGGCACCGGCGAACCTTTCGAGAACTACGACGCAACCATGAGATTCCTGCGCCTCATGATCCATGAGAAGGGTCTGAATATTGGCCAGCGCCATATTACAGTATCGACCAGCGGGATTGTGCCGAATATTTACAAGTTTGCTGACGAGGATACGCAGATCAATCTGGCGATCTCGATTCATGCGCCTAATGATACGCTCCGTTCCAAGCTGATGCCGGTTAACCGCCGCTATCCGTTTGATGATGTAATCGAGTCATTGCGCTACTATCAGGCCAAGACAGGCCGCCGGATCAGCTTCGAATATGCCTTGATCGGCGGCGTGAACGATCAGCCCGAGCATGCCGAGGAATTAGCGGGAGTGCTTAAGACCATGCTCTGCCATGTGAACCTGATTCCGGTTAACCATGTGCCTGAGCGCAAGTATGTACGGACTTCCCGCAATGATATCTTTGAATTTCAGCGTATACTGGCCGATCATGGCGTGAACGTTACGATCCGCCGTGAGCAAGGCCATGATATTGCGGCCGCATGCGGTCAGCTGCGTGCCAAACATATGGAGTTGGGGTGAGGATATTTGATCAGAACAGTTCAAGCCAGCGACATTGGCCGGGTACGTACCGTCAATGAGGATTCGGTCTGGATCGGCGCTACGCGCCACGGTTATACCCTCGGCATTATAGCCGACGGGATGGGGGGACATTTGGCCGGCGATACCGCGAGCAGGATTGCACTGGAGACGGTCAGGAACATTCTGGACCAGCTGCAGCCTGATCTTCCGGAGGCAGAGCTGAAGGAGGCACTGTCAGCAGCCATATTGGAAGCCAATCACACGGTCCACAAAGAGGCTCAAAGCGATGAGAAATACCACAACATGGGGACTACCATCGTAGCTGCTCTACTGAAAGGGTCAGCGGGATACATCGGCCATATCGGAGACAGCAGGGCATATCTCATTCAGGACGGTGCTGCAATACAACTAACCGAGGACCATACGCTGGTCAATGAGCTGTTCAAGAACGGCCAGATCAGCCTGGAGGAGCTGGGCAGCCATCCGCGCCGTAATGTGCTGACCCGGGCTCTGGGGACGGATGCCGTGGTCTCTGCGGATCTGGCTTCTGTTACGCTTGCACTTGGGGAGCTTCTGCTGCTGTGCAGCGACGGACTCAGCAATTTCGTCAGCCCCGAGCATATGGCCAAGGTAGCCGGAATTCATGAGATTTCTCTGGAAGAAAGAGCGGATCGATTACTTCAGCTGGCATTGCTTGCCGGCGGCAACGATAATATCAGCGTTGCTATGTTAGAACACCAAGGAGAGGCCGCAGTGCCCGAGACAAAGGAGTGGGATAGATGATCGGTCACGAATTGGGCGGCCGCTACCAAGTCATCGAACGGATCGGTGGAGGTGGCATGGCGCTCGTCTACAGAGCCCATGACATTCTGCTCAACCGGAATGTTGCTATCAAAGTATTGCGCAACCAGTTTGTGCATGATGAGGAATTCATCCGCCGGTTCCGGCGGGAGGCGCAATCAGCTGCATCGTTATCTCATCCAAATGTAGTCAGCATTTACGATGTCGGCCAGGAAGATGAAGTCCATTATATTGTTATGGAATATATTGAAGGCAAGAATCTTAACGAAATTATTAAAGAGCGGGCTCCGCTGCAGGTTGACGAGTCCGTGCGGATTGCATCACAAATTTGTGATGCGCTTGATCATGCGCATCTGAACCAGATTATTCACCGCGATATTAAACCTCATAATATTCTGATCGGCCGTAATGGCCGGGTTAAAGTAACGGATTTCGGGATTGCCCGGGCGGTTACGTCCACTACCATAACCCAGACGGGTTCCGTGGTCGGTTCCGTACATTATTTCTCGCCGGAGCATGCCAAAGGCGTGACCACAGGAGAGAAGTCCGACCTCTATTCTCTGGGGATCGTGCTCTATCAGATGCTTACCGGAGTGCTGCCTTTTCTGGGGGAAAGCCCGATTAGTGTAGCGCTGAAGCATCTGCAGGAGGAATTTGAGGAGCCGCGCCTGCTGAATCCGCTGATTCCGCAAAGCGTGGAGAATGTAATCCTGAGATCAATGCGCAAGAATCCGGAAGAACGGTATCAGTCCGCCAAGCAAATGCTGCAGGATCTGGAGACCTGTCTGCTGCCAGAGCGGCGGAGCGAGTCCAAGGTCTTATTCGATGACGAAGAGGACGAGGACAGAACGCGGGTGATTCCTGCAATCAAACCGCTCCAGCGGGGTCTGGGCAGCCGTGGCGGCGGCGGAGAGGAACGTGTCCGCAGTATGGAGGATGCTCCGCCTCCTCCACCCGGCAAGCGCAAATCAGGCCGCGCGGCGCTGTGGATCAGTCTTACCCTGATACTGCTGATCGCCATGGGCGGGGTCGTCTGGTATGTCAACTCCAAATTGTCCGTGGATGAAGTGGCGGTGCCTGTTGTTACCGGTATTTCTTTTGAGCAAGCCAAAGCTGCCCTTGAAGAGGTAGGCTTGTTCGCAGAGGAGCCGCCCGTGCAGGAGTACAACGCGAATTTTGAAGAGAATATCGTCTGGAAACAGAGTAAGACTGACACGATGGTCAAGGAAGGGACGCATATTATTCTGACGGTAAGTACTGCCAAGGTACTGCCTAAGCTTAAGGATGTTTCTAATATGAGCTATGATGATGCCGTCAAAGAGTTAATTGTGCTAGGTATAGCCCAGAATAGAATCACTCCGGACGAACGTTTCAGTGAGGAATTTGAGAAGGGCAAAGTAATCAGCTCTGAGCCTGAGGCAAATAGTGAGTATGATCCTGAGACTGTAACGGTTAAGCTGATCGTGAGTAAGGGGAAAGAGAGCACGAATATGCCGGGCCTCCTTGGAATGACGGAGAAGGAAGCGAAGGCAGCGCTTGAGAAAGCCGGACTTGTGCTGGATGAGATTAAGGAAGAGCCAAGCTTTACTTATGAGAAGGGCAAAGTCACGAAGCAGTGGGCGTATGAGGAAGGGGATCAGGTTCCTCCCGGAGAGAAAATAACTATTTACCTCAGTTCAGGTTATCCGCCGGAAGCACTGGAATATACCTTTAACGTACCGGTTGCACCAGCAGTGGACGGGAAGAAGAGCAAAATCCGCATTGTCTTTGCAGATGCGCGTAATAATGGCGAGAACCAGGAGTGGGGCACACGCACGATTGGCAAAAGTCAGACCTTATCCGTGAACATGTTGCTTGCTCCCAACAAGGATGGGATGGTATCCGTGTACCGGGACGGGGATTTCCTCGAGACTTATCCTATAACTTACGTGGATGTCAAGAATAATAATGTGCAGACGCCTGAACCACCTCCGGTTCAGACACAGACACCTGAGCCGACCGTTGCACCGACCGAGACTCCGGTTGAGCCGACGATCGAACCGGAGATTCTGCCGCCGGGCACCGGAGAGGGCGAAGAGACAGGTACAGGTGATCAGACGGGCTTCGTACCAGGTAAAGACAACAATAATAAACTGCTTGCCGCTTCCCCTGGAAATGGCAAGGGCAAAAATAAATAAAAAGAGATAAGCTTCAGCGGGGCGGTGGCAACACCATTACAGCTGGAGCGGCGAAATGACCCGGGGATATAATCTTGGGTCATTTGCGCAAAATCAGGAGAGGTAGGCTTAATATGTATGCCTGAAGGAATCATTATCAAAGCGCTGAGCGGATATTATTATGTGAAGCCGCTTAAGGATGGACTCATCGCAACGGAGGAACAGGCTGTACAATGCCGGGGACGCGGAATACTGAAAAAAAGAGGAATAGCTCCTCTGGTAGGTGACCGGATTATCTATATGCTGACCGAGAACGGGGAGGGGATGGTGGATGAACTGCTCCCCCGTGATTCTGAACTGATCCGTCCGCAGGTAGCGAACGTGAAGCTGGCTGTACTGCTGTTCTCTGTACGGGAACCGGATATGAACCTCAACCTGCTGGATAAATTTCTCGTTCACATCGAGCATTCCGGACTGGACACGCTGATTGTATTGACCAAGCAGGATCTGGCGGATGATGAGGGCCAGGCTACAGAGGCAGTCAAAGCTCTCTATGAACAAATTGGCTATGAAGTAATGGTTACGAGCTCACTAAACGGATCAGGCGCCGATGAGCTGCGGAAGCGCCTGGGCGGAATCATCAGTGTATTCTCAGGCCAGTCCGGCGTAGGGAAGTCAACCCTGCTGAACCGCCTCGTACCGGGCCTTGAGCTGGAGACAGGCGAAATCAGTCTGCGGCTTGGCCGCGGGCGTCATACGACGCGTCACGTTGAATTAATGGATATCGGGAATGGCGGTTTCGTAGCCGATACACCAGGGTTCAGCCAGCTGGACTTTCTGGAGCTGGGTGTGGATGAATTGTCCGAATGCTTCCGTGAGTTCGCTTCCTATGCGGAGAATTGCAAATTCCGCGGCTGCAGCCATCTTCACGAACCGGGCTGCAAGGTGATAGAAGCATTGCAGGCTGGAGAGATTGCGGACAGCCGCTATGAGCATTACAAGCTGTTCTACAACGAAATGAAAGATAAAAAGCGGAGGTACTAAACACATGGTTATTATTGCTCCTTCCATATTGTCAGCAGATTTTGCCGCACTTGGCGCAGAAGTCGCGGAAGCCGAAGCCAGCGGTGCGGACTGGATTCATGTAGATGTGATGGACGGTCATTTTGTGCCGAATATTACCCTGGGTCCTGCCATTGTGGCAGCGGTCAAAGCCCATACTTCCCTACCGCTTGATGTTCATTTGATGATCGAGAATCCGGAACGGTATATTGCTGATTTTGCCGCCGCAGGGGCGGCTGTAATTACCGTCCATGCAGAAGCTTGTGTACACCTGCACCGGGTGGTTCATCAGATCAAGGAGCTCGGCCTGATGGCCGGTGTGGCGATTAATCCGGGTACTCCGGCAGCTGCTGTGCGTGAGGTTCTCGAGGATGTTGATCTGGTGCTGGTCATGACAGTGAATCCGGGATTTGGCGGACAAGCCTTCATTCCGCGTACGCTGCATAAGATTACACAGCTTAGAGAATGGGCCGGTGAGATCAATCACAAGGGGCTGCGTATTGAGGTGGACGGAGGAATTGCCGAAGCTACAGCACCTCTCGTGGCGCAGGCAGGGGCTGATGTATTGGTAGCGGGCAATGCGGTCTTCGGACGCAGTGACCGCGCAGGTGCAATCCGGGCGATCCGCGAGGCGGCGGATGGTGCTGTCCTTTAATCCGGAGCGCTTAGGTATAGGCCAAGTTATACCCGCATAAATATGGTTACATGAGCAGAAATCTCATGTAGCCTTTTTTTGTACAATAAGGGAGGTCTGCAGTTCGTTGGCATACACATCATGACAGGATAGTCTCCTACTGCATGGCATGAATTGATGGGAGGGTTAATCATGAAATTTTACACGTTCAAGCTGCCAAGATTTTTGGGAGGTTTTGTTAAAGCGATTTTGAACACTTTTCAGAAGAGCTGAGCGAGGCAGAACAGAAAACATGAAAAAAAGCACCTTACGAATGTAAAGGGTGCTTTTTGCTTCAAATATAAGACTTTATATGCTTTGCACTATAAAGTGTCCTTCTATTTCTCGCTGAAACGGATACCGTCTATTTAAGGACGGCATGTCCGTTTCTACTTGATATGAGATATCGCTAGGTCTAGGATAATCCAAGACTAAACGCGTTCAACTTTACCGGCTTTCAAAGCACGGGTGCTGACGTACACGCGTTTCGGTTTGCCGTTCACTAGGATACGGACCTTCTGAACGTTAACTCCCCAAGAGCGACGGTTGCGGTTGTTTGCGTGAGACACGTGGTTGCCGCTGCCCGGTTTCTTGCCTGTTACTGTACATTTGCGGGACATAGATTACACCTCCTTGTTACTTACACCTGCGTAAAACAATACTTAAATATAATATCACAGCAAAATTTGCTACGTCAACCGATTCAAAAACATTTATTTCTTTAGACTCTTATAGTACAATATAAATTAGTGCATTATGTCCAGTTAATCATAGAATTGATTAGGCATGAAGTTAGGAAGGGGAATTCTCATTGAGTAAGCGTTCTATAAACGGGACAGATTTTACCGCAATGGTACTCGCCGGTGCGGAAAAGCTGCAGCAGCATGCGGAGCATGTCAATTCTTTAAATGTTTTTCCGGTTCCGGATGGAGACACGGGAACAAACATGAATTTGACGATGACCGCTGGCGCGAATGAATTGAAGAAAAATAATACTGCCTCTGTAGGCCAATGTGCAGGAGTACTCTCCAAAGGACTCTTGATGGGCGCACGGGGGAACTCCGGCGTTATTTTGTCGCAGTTATTCAGAGGTCTTGGACGTTATGCAGCCCAATATGAAGAATTGAACACGCAGCAGTTCGCTGCAGCACTGCAGACTGGCGTTGATACAGCCTACAAAGCAGTGGTTAAACCGGTTGAAGGCACGATTCTTACCGTCGCCAAAGAAGCTGCGAGACATGCATTGTATTATGCGCGCCGCACAACGGATGTTACTGAGCTGATGACCGAAGTATTGGCCAAAGCCAAGGAAGCGTTAGCCAATACACCTGAACTTCTGCCTGTGCTCAAGCAGGTCGGTGTTGTGGATTCCGGCGGTCAGGGTCTGGTCTACATCTATGAAGGTTTCCACCAGTATCTGACCAGCGGATCATCCGCTGTACAGACACCTGTACAAGGACAAGCCTCAGTTCCTGCACCAATTCCTGCAGCAGTACTGACTAAACCTGAGAACGTATTGTCCTCCGTACAGTCTTCCGCCCAATCCCAGCTTTCTACGGAAGACATCGAATTTTTATATGATATGGAATTTTTCATCAACCGCCAGCTTGGCGCATCTGTGAAATCAGATTTTGATGAGGAAGTTTTTCGGAAAGCGTTGTCAGTTAACGGCGACTCAATTATCGTAATTTCGGATGATGAGACCATCAAGGTGCATGTGCACTCGAAGACTCCCGGCGAGGTGCTTAACCTGGCGCTGATGCATGGTGAGATCACACAGATTCACATTCTTAACATGCGTGAGCAGCACCGCGATCTGTTGACAGCCGGAATGGATATTGCTCCAATGCCGGATGTATTCGCCGATATTCCGGAAGAGAAGGCCAGCGTACAGTCGCCGGCAGTTCCTCCTGCGGATGATCTGGCGCCATACGGCTTCATCGCAGTCTCTTCGGGAGATGGAATCTCTGATATCTTCCGCAGCCTTGGCGTGGATGCCATCCTGGCCGGCGGCCAGACGATGAACCCGAGCACGGAGGATTTCGTTAATGCGATATCTTCTATTTCAGCGAAGCATATCTACATTTTGCCGAATAACTCCAATATAGTACTGGCTGCGCAGCAGGCCAAGGAACTGCTGGAAGGCGAACGTGACATCACGGTTATCCCTAGCAAGAGTATTCCCCAGGGGATCTCGGCCGCCTTTGCTTTCCAGGAAGAGGAAGCGGTAGATGCCAACACGAGCAATATGCTGGAGGCAATCGCACAGGTCAAATCGGGACAGGTTACCAATGCCGTGCGGGATACAGTCATTGAAGAGCTGGAGATCAAAGCCGGGCAGTATATCGGAATCTCGAACTCCAAGATCGTTGCTGCCGCCGATGAATTGCTTGCTGTAAGCAAGCAGCTGCTGGCAAGCATGCTGGTGAACGGTGACGAGATTGTAACGGTGCTGACTGGTGCAGATGCCGAAGCAGACGTTACGGATTCCCTCAGCACATGGCTGGAAGAAACGTACCCGCAGGTTGAAGTAGAAGTTCATGATGGAGGCCAGCCGCTGTATTACTATCTTTTCTCAGTGGAGCCATAGACATCATAGACCTAAGCAAGCAGAGTGGATCAGCTAAATCATAGTATGGGGAGGAAATCCATGAATCGTACCGTAATCGTTACCGACAGCACATCCGATATCCCGCCTGCCTTGGCGGATCAGTACGGCATTGAAGTCGTTCCGCTGACTCTGATGTTCGGCGAAGAGGCTTTCCGGGATAATCTGGATATGACTCCGGAGCAGTTCTATGAGCGTCTTCCCCGCTCGCCGCAGTTGCCGACCACCTCACAGCCGTCGCCGGTCGAATATATGAACGTGTACCGCAGTATTCAGGAACGTTATCCGGGCAGTCCGATCCTGTCCTTCCATATCTCCTCCGGACTTAGCGGAACCTATCAATCTGCTGTCCTGGCCAAATCCATGCTGGAAGAGGAAGGGGAGTCGGTCACCGTGGTTGACTCCCTGTCCGCTTCCTACGGATTCGGGTTCATGGTAGTGGAAGCCGCTAGACTGGCCGGGCAGGGCAAGGCGCCGGAGGAAATCCTGGAGCAGGTAGAGAGTCTGCGCAAATCGCGCAAACTGTACTTCCTGGTGGATACGCTGGAATATCTCCAGAAGGGCGGCAGAATCGGCAAAGCGTCCGCCATCCTGGGTACGCTGCTCAATATCAAGCCGATCCTGTCGATCGATGCAGAAGGAATCATCTATGCGGTAGAGAAGGTTAGAGGCCGCAAAAAGGCAGTTGCCCGTATGATCGAGCTGTTCAAGGCAGATCTGCCGGGTGTGAACAAAATCAATGTGGCCGTGGGTCATACGGCTGAACCGGCTTCCGGCGAAGAATTCCTCAAGGAATTGTCCGGGCATTTCACCTTGGAAGAGAAGGTACTGACCAACATTGGACCTGTCGTAGGCAGCCATGTCGGCAACGGGACCTTAGCCGTATTCATCTGGCCCGCCTAGTATAGGGGATGAACATGGTGCTGGCTTTGGAATCAATTGAAGTGAAACAAATAACTGGCGTGAGCGCTCAAAAGCAAGGCGAGCTTCACGCCTTTGGCGTCTTTACAGTGAAGGATTTACTGGAATACTACCCGTTCCGTTATGAGGATTTCCGGCCAAAGTCTCTTAGTGAAGTTAAGCATGGCGATAAAGCAACCATTGTAGCTAAGGTAATCGGCATTCCGGTGCTGCAGCGCTTCGGGGGCAAATCACGTATGAGCTGCAAGATGGTGGCTGAGCCGTGGATGTTCACGGCAACGTGGTTCAATCAGCATTATGCACGTGAGCAACTGACAGTGGGCCGCGAAGTAGTACTTACCGGGAAATGGGACCAGAAACGGAATCAGATTACCGTAACCAATTATGAATTTCCGGACCGGGGAGAAGGCAAGACGGGAACCTTGCAGCCGGTGTACTCTGTAGGCGGCAAGATCACACAGTCCTGGATCCGCAAAGTCATAGGCCAGGCCCTGCAGCAGTATGGAGAGCTGATCCCGGAAATCCTCCCGCACAGTATTATGCGCAAGTATGATTTCATGTCGCGTAAAAAGGCGATTGCCACGATCCACCAGCCGGAGGATACACGCGAAGGACAGCAGGGAAGGCGCAGGATGGTCTATGAAGAGCTATTCTTGTTCCAGCTCAAGGTACAGGCCTTCCGTGTACTGAACCGCGGCAGAATGGACGGTGTGGTCCATACAGTGGATAACGCCACAGTCCGCCAGTTTGTGCGGAGCCTGCCGTTTGAACTGACGGACGCCCAGAAGCATGTGGAGCTGGAGATTCTGCATGACATGCGCTCAGGGTACTGTATGAATAGGCTGCTGCAAGGGGATGTAGGCTCCGGCAAAACCGTACTGGCGGCTATTGCACTGTATGCGACTGTAAGATCGGGATTTCAGGGGGCACTGATGGTGCCGACTGAGATTCTGGCCGAACAGCATATACGCTCGCTCACCAGAATGTTTGAACCGTTCGGCATTACAGTCGGTCTGCTGACCGGCAGTGTGAACGGACGCAAACGTAAGGATCTGCTGGCTTCTCTGCAGCTGGGAATGCTGGATGTGGTCGTCGGAACCCATGCCTTAATTCAGGATGATGTCTTCTTCCGCAGTCTGGGACTTGTAGTCACAGATGAGCAGCACCGTTTCGGGGTGAACCAGCGCAGTGTCCTGCGGCGCAAGGGCTACAACCCGGATGTGCTGACGATGACGGCCACCCCGATTCCGCGTACGCTGGCGATCACTGTTTTTGGCGATATGGATGTGTCTACGCTGTCCGAACGGCCAAAAGGGCGTGTGCCTATTACGACCTACTGGGTGAAGCCTGATCTGATGGAGCGGGTATTGAATCTGATCAGCCGTGAGATCGACCAGGGGCGGCAGGCCTATCTGATCTGCCCGCTTATTGAGGAGTCGGAGAAGCTGGATGTGCAGAATGCGATTGATCTGCATGTTCAGATGTCGCAGGCTTTCCCGAACTATAAGGTAGGGCTGCTTCACGGGCGGATGACGCCTGCAGAGAAGGATGAAGTGATGCGCGCCTTCTACAGCAATGAGCTGCAGCTGTTAGTCTCTACTACGGTCGTAGAGGTGGGTGTGGATGTACCGAATGCTACATTGATGATCATTATGGATGCCGACCGCTTCGGCCTGTCACAGCTGCATCAGCTGCGCGGACGGGTCGGCAGAGGGGAACATGCGTCCTACTGCGTGCTGATGGCAGATCCCAAATCGGAAATTGGCAGAGAGCGGATGACGGCGATGACGGATACGGATGACGGCTTCGAGGTGTCCCGGCGTGATCTGGAGCTGCGGGGACCGGGGGATTTCTTCGGGACGAAGCAGAGCGGGCTGCCGGAATTCCGGCTGGCGGATATGACGGCTGATTTCGAGACGCTGGAGCTGGCGCGTGATGACGCTGCAGAGCTGCTGCGGGATGCCGCGTTTTGGACATCGGCGGATTATGCTCCGCTGCGCGGGTATTTGCAGCAGGAGCAAATATTCCAGGGAGATTTAATTGACTGATTAGGCACATGCGGAGACCGGCCCTCATATACTGTGAATGATTGGATATGACGGGAGGTGCTATGCTTGGGTTATCAGCAATTCGGAATCAGTCCTGCGCTGGTGGATCGCATTAAGCTGAAGATGAAGAATCCGGCGGTTAAGGAACGCATCAAGAATATGATCAACGGAATTTCCAAGCAAGAGCTGCAGGACACTGCCGTTGTGCGCAGGCTGGTGCGCAACGCTTCTGCAGTGATGAATGAGAAGCTGACGTCCTCACAGGAAGAGCAAATTGTTAAATTTGTGATTGCCCAGAAGATTGATCCGGGCAACACATTTCACCTGATCCGCTTATGGGGAATGTTCCGCTGAAAGGGCGGAGCCTGCCCTTGCCTGATCTAACCAAAAAGCGTTCCCGCAACTAGATGCGGGGCTTTTTGGTTGATCAGGGGCTGTAAGCTGTCCGGTGAATATCCTCGGTCATCCTGGCGGGTGATTACGGAAGAGCGCGGAAATCCGGCTGTTCCGGGCCGCATTGATGACGATCTTACTGTCCTGGTCGCATCCGTGGACGATGGAAGCCAGCTTCTCTTCCTCCAGCCTGCTTGCCAGGCAGAAGACGGTGCCCGGCTGTCCCTCAGGACCGGTGGACCTGACGAGTTTAACTTCGCGGTCAAGTGACTGCTGGAGCTTGCGGCGGATCTCTTCACAGTTGCTGCTCGTAATCCAGACAGCCTGGGAGAGGGATAGGTCTCTTAACGAGAAGCGCAGGGCTTCAAAGGCCAGCAGGTAAGCAATGATGCTGTACATAGCCTGATCCCAGCCGAACAATGAACCGCCAAAGAGCAGAATGGCACAGTTGAACAGCATAATGCCTATTTCAGCAGATTTGGGCGGACCGCCGTTCAGCAGCCGGACTCCCTGCTTCTCGCTTCCGCTGGTAATGCCTCCGAAGCGGACAGAGATGCCAAGTCCAAAGCCCAGGCACAGTCCGCCGGCTATCGCAGCAGGCAACGGTTCGCTGGTGGCAGCAGGGAAGTGGTGGAGGGCCAGCGAGCCCGCCGTCAGACAGATTAATCCAAGCATCGTATACAGGGCAAACCGGAGATTAATCTGCCTGCGCGACATTAGAATGAACGGAAGGTTGAGCAGGAACAGAAATAAGCCAAGACGCATTTCGGTTAAATGAGACAGGAGGGCAGACAATCCGGCGATTCCGCCCGGCAGCAGCTTGTGCGGCATGAGGAACAGTTCCAGTCCTACAGCAGCGAGCAAGCCCCCGCCTATAACGGAGAGCAGGCGCAGTATTTTGGAATGGCGCAGGGGGGCAGCCCCTCTATATCTGATTTTCAATGGATTTCCTCCTTTCAGCAGGAAACCTGAATTTGTAGGTTCGTTTGCTATAGATAAAGCGTTGTGCGCTCAAAGGATTTATTGGAAAGCCTGTACCTTATAAAGTGTGATGTGCATTTCAGCGGATACAGCAGCAGCCGCTTCAGAATGATGTAAATGATGGGGAAAAACGACACACAGAGCAGAGGCAGGGACGCTTCCGGATGAAGCGCCAGCAGGTTCTCAGGATGGGCCAGCCGCGCGGAAGGAATGTAATGGAACGTTGTGCTGTGCGCCCGGACCGGCTGAGCCATTTTATGCTCATAACGCTCCAGTCTGGCATGCTGCACTTCGGAAGCCTCCGGTTCGTTCAGCAGCTGGGAAGAAGCCGCCAGAAATGTCAGGAGATACACCGGTATGAAGGCCGCCTTCAGCAGCTTAGAAATGGACATGCGCGCTAGATATGTCATCAAGAGAACACCTCCTTACTGTATATTGTAGTTAAAGCATAACATATGATTCTGGGCAGGACCAAAATTCCGGCACTGTTTTTTTGGGGGAAATGTCATGAAAATGCGAAACCGGAGCCGTTACACCGCGTATTCTCTAGTAAAGTGTACATTTTATTATTATTTTTACCAAAGGAGCGTTTAATTTGCATAAAGAGGGCATTTTTAACGGATTTCTGAATTCGGCTGTAGCCAGTTCCTCCCGCGGCTTCTTCTCCGAAGGGCCATATTTATTACAGCTGGTGCTGCTGCTGATCGCAGTTTTTGTTGCTTACACTATTGCCAGAGCCCTGAAGATCTGGATGACCAATAATGCCAGCCCGCTTGAGTCGAGGGTGGCGACAGCTGTTACTAAACGCGCAGAGGTGTGGGGCGGCAGAGGGCATGCGGGTACTCACACCAGCTACTATGTAACCTTTGAATTCCAGGACGGGAGCCGGAGGGAGCTGGAAGTGAAGGCCAAAGCATATGGTCTGATCGTTGAGGGAGACAGGGGGGAGTTGTCCAGCAAGGGGACCCGGTTCAAAGGGTTCGCCCGTTCGGGCAGGCGTAACCTTTGATAAATCTACATATGTTTTTAGAATTCTCCTGCTATTTTTGGGTAAAACTCCATATAAGGGTTTGATTGAACTAAATAAATTATAGAAGGAGCGGATGACTTGAACTCAGATTCTGCTAAAAGCAAAAGTAAAGAAGGTGTATTGTTCCATAGTCTGGATACGGCTGAGGTGCTGAAGCAGCTGGAGAGCAGGGAAGCCGGGCTGACTGCAGAAGAAGCGGCACGGCAACTGGAACGTTACGGCAAGAACATGCTGCAGGAAGCCAAGTCTAAATCGCTGCTGGCTAAATTCATTGAGCAGTTCAAGAATGTAATGATCTTCATCCTGCTGGCGGCTGCCGTACTCTCGGGAATCCTCGGAGAGTGGACGGATACCATTATCATTTTGCT
Organism: Paenibacillus sp. IHB B 3415; assembly: GCF_000802655.2. Taxonomy (NCBI): domain Bacteria; kingdom Bacillati; phylum Bacillota; class Bacilli; order Caryophanales; family Paenibacillaceae; genus Paenibacillus; species Paenibacillus sp. IHB B 3415. The sequence goes on from NZ_JUEI01000022.1 coordinate 127,507, forward strand.
GGTGGTGATCCTGAACGCGGTGCTGGGCGTCATCCAGGAGAACAAAGCGGAGCAGGCGCTGGAGGCTCTCAAAAGCATGTCCTCTCCGCAGGCGAGAGTCCGTCGGGGCGGGCAGGTCACAGAGATCAAAAGCGAGGAGCTGGTGCCCGGCGATATTGTGCTGCTGGAAGCCGGCAACGTTGTGCCCGCCGATCTACGTCTGCTTGAAGCGGCGTCACTGAAGACCGAGGAGGCGGCGCTGACCGGTGAATCACTGCCCTCGGATAAGCAGTCGGGAGTGCTGGAGGGCAACGATCTTGTGATCGGTGACCGGACGAATATGGCTTATATGAGCAGCAGCGTAACCTATGGCCGGGGTGTAGGTGTTGTAACGGCTACGGGGATGCATACCGAAGTGGGCCGGATCGCCGGATACATCTCAGAGGCGGAGAATGAAGTTACCCCTTTGCAGAAAAAGCTGGATGAGCTTGGCAAATATTTCACCTTCATTATTCTGGGTGTCTGTGTCGTTATCTTCGTGGTCGGCTGGCTGGAGGGCAGAGAGCTGCTTGATATGCTGCTGACCTCCATCTCACTTGCGGTAGCGGCGATCCCGGAAGGTCTTCCGGCCATCGTAACCATCATTCTGGCGCTAGGCGTGCAGCGGATGGCTAAGCGCAAGGCAATTATCCGAAAGCTGCCTGCGGTGGAGACACTGGGCAGTACAGAGATTATCTGCTCTGACAAGACGGGCACATTAACACTTAACAAGATGACCGTGGAAAAGCTGTATGTGGGCGGAGAGACGGTCGAGGCCGATTCGAAGATTAACGATACGCCAGGCGGTGATTTGCTTCTGCAGGCGATGACCCTGTGCAATGATTCCAGCATAGACGAAGGCAAAGGTGCTGGAGGGAAAGCTACGGATGGAGCCCGGTCAGAGGTGAAGCCTGGTTCAGCAGGCGGGACACGGAGCGGTAAAGCCATTATCGGCGACCCTACCGAAACGGCGCTGGTTGACTTCGCACTCAGCATCGGGACAGACAAACGGGAGCTGGAGCAGCGTTATCCGCGGGTGAATGAGCTGCCTTTTGATTCGGACCGCAAGCTGATGACGACGATTCATAAGCTGGATAACGGCGAGTTCCGGGTGCTAACCAAGGGAGCGCCGGATGTGCTGGTGTCCAAATGCAGCCATATTCAAGAGAACGGCACTGTGGTGCCCTTGACGGAGGCGCATATCAGCCGGATCACAGCCAGCAACAAAAGTCTGGCAGACGAAGCGCTGCGGGTGTTGGCGTTTGCTTACCGCGACCATGCAGAGCAGCCCTCTGATCCTTCGCCGGAGGGGACAGAGAAGGATCTGGTGTTTATCGGCCTGACCGGGATGATCGATCCGCCGCGCGAGGAGGTCCGGGATGCGGTTGCCGTGTGCAGACGGGCGGGCATCCGGCCGGTGATGATCACCGGGGACCACCGGGACACGGCTGCAGCCATTGCTAAGCGGCTTGGAATCATCGACGATGACAAGGCAGTGCTGACCGGCCGCGAGCTGGATCAGATCAGCGAGGCGGATTTTGCCACAAGAGTGGCCGATTATTCCGTGTACGCCCGTGTATCGCCTGAGCATAAGGTGCGGATTGTCAAGGCCTGGAGACAAATGGGCAAAATCGTTGCTATGACCGGTGACGGAGTCAATGATGCGCCTGCGCTGAAATCAGCGGATATCGGCGTTGGTATGGGCATCACAGGAACAGATGTGGCCAAAGGCGTATCCGACATGGTACTGGCCGATGATAATTTCACTACGATTGTCGTTGCTGTCGAAGAAGGCCGCAAGGTATACAGCAACATCCGCAAAGCGATCCAGTTTCTGCTGTCGGCCAATTTGGGGGAAGTGGTGACTCTGTTCATTGCGACACTGATCGGTTGGCGGATCCTTGAACCGATTCATATCCTGTGGATTAATCTGGTCACAGATACATTGCCGGCGCTCGCGCTCGGACTGGAAAAAGCGGATAATGATGTGATGTCGAAGAAACCGCGTAAATCAAGCAGCAGTATTTTTGCCGGAGGCGTGGGGATCGGAATCATCTATCAAGGGCTCCTTGAGGCGGCACTGACCCTGCTGGTGTATTACTGGGCACATACTCATTACGATGAAGGTGTTGCAGTCACGATGGCCTTTGCTACGCTGGGACTGCTGCAGCTCACCCATGCATTCAATGTCAGATCCAATACCAAATCATTGTTCCAGATCGGCTTGTTCAGCAACCGCTACATGCTGGGGGCTTCGGTCATCTCGGGACTTCTGCTGGTGCTGGTTATTATCATTCCGGGGCTGAATGATTGGTTCGGAGTGGAGCATCTGAGCGGTCTGCAGTGGGGAATTGTCTGCGGGGCTGCAGTGGCGATAGTGGTGATTGTGGAGCTGGTGAAGCTGGTTCTTCGCTTAAGCGGGCGCAGTAAGAATTGGGAATAGTATACTACCGGACAATGGCGGTGGCATAAAAAAATGCAAGGAGGTCCGGCGCTTCGGCAGAAGCCCGTAACCTTCCTTGCATTTGTTGTATTTAGGGGATTATAACACCCGCTGCATGTGCAGAATAACATTGCTCCAGTATCCGCTGTCCAGGTCACTGATCTGTACTCCGGGATCGCCCCAAGTATGAATGAAACTGCCGCCCCCCATGTAGATGCCTACATGACCGGGAATGGCGTCGCTTTCGAAACGGCCGGGTACGGTGAAGAAAATTAAATCCCCGGGCTCCAGCTCGCTCCTTGATATGCGTCTGCCGATATTATCCTGATCTTTGGCCAGCCGCGGGAGATCGACGCCGAATTTCTTGAATACATGACGGGTGAAGGATGAGCAGTCAAACCGTTTGGTTTCCTCATAAGGTCCGGCACCGAAATCGTAGGGTACGCCGAGATACTTTTTGGCATAGGCGATCAGTTCACCGGTATCCACATTAGAGACGCTCTGGATCCGCAGCGGCTTGGCGGCCTCACCTGCACCTGTATTGGCGGTAGCATCTCTGTCAGAAGGGGCGGCAATATTGATCTCTCCGGAGCTTGGGTTCCAGCCAACCTCGGTCTGCAGCAGCTTGGATAATGCATTAGGCGTGATGTAGATCTGACCTTCGCGGCGGATGGGAACGTCCGGCAGAGTGATCTTCTCCCCAAGGGAGAAAACCTGGCTGGAATCCGGACGGAGCATGTACATTACATCGCTGTAGCCCAGCTTGGTATATCCTCCGCTTGAAGTGTCGTCTTTCATTCTGTATCCTATGGAGGCAGCGGCCGGCTTCAGTGGAATCCAATACTTGCCTTCTTTGTCCGTGATGGAATTCTTCTCATAGTAGCTCCCGGCAAATGTTCCGGTTGGCGTAACCGAATTCACCTTCGGGGTAGCATCCTTGCTGGAATAGCTGCAGGCGGTTGAGCCAAGAATGACGGCAGTAAGCACTGTGGCTGTGGCCGCAGTTTTGTATGAATTGATTATTGGCATTTGGCACGCTCCATCTTCAAACTTTAAGTAAAGTTTGTGCAGGGCGGCTTTTTTTATGTGGAAAAGGCTTTAGCAATCAATGTCAAGAGTAACAGGCGTGTTCTTGTCGAAACATCACCCCGTTGTGCGTTTTTTGTAAAATATGGAGCCGTGATAAATGATTGACGGAAAATCAACCTACATATAATATATGTTTAATAGATTGCGGCAGTGGATGCGGAAATGGTGCGGGCTTTTGCTTTAATGCTTTCAAAGATGAAAGCGATAATGCTGAACCGCTAACCCAGGTTCGCGCGCTGAATCCGTAAAAGAAGAGGGGTTATCTGATGAAGAGAAAGAACATTTGGCTTGGCCTGAGTATGTCCTTGATGCTGGTAGCAGCAGGTTGTGGTAACAATAATGCAGCCGTAAATAATGGAGCTAATGCAGGAAATACTCCGGCAAACGCAACCAGCGCTCCGGCAGACACCGGTTCCGCGGACACGAAATCCTATACGATTGCCATCTCACAGTATGTGGAACATCCGTCGCTGGATGCTACACGGGAAGGCTTCCTGGCGGCACTGAAGGATGCCGGAATCGTAGAAGGTGAGAACTTGAAGGTAGATCTGGAGAATGCACAGGCGGATCAGGCGAACAACCTGTCCATTGCCCAGAAGATTGCGGGTGACAAGAATGATCTGGTGCTGGCGATCGCCACTCCGTCCGCACAATCCATTGTCCAGAAAGTGAAGGATACGCCGATTCTGTTCGCGGCAGTCACTGACCCGCTGGATGCCAAGCTCGTAAGCGACCTGGATCATCCCGGCGGCAATGTCTCCGGCGCATCCGATACGAATCCGGAATCGATTACGCGTCTGATGAATTTCATCGCAACGCAGTTCCCGGATGTGAAGAAGCTGGGGCTTGTCATTAATGAAGGTGAACCTAACGCAGTAGTTATGGCGGATATCGCCAAGGAAGAACTGGACAAGCACGGAATTGAGCTGGTGAAGGCGGCTATCACGAATACTTCAGAGGTGAAGCAGGCTGCTGAATCCCTTGTAGGACGTGTGGATGCCCTCTATATTACACTGGATAACTCCGTCGTAAGCGGTGTGGATACAATTATCCAGACGGCTAATGACAATAAGCTGCCGTTCTTCTCGGCAGACCGTGATACGGTGGAGAAGGGCGCTTTTGCCACAGTGGGCTTCAAATACTATGACCATGGCTACCAGGTTGGTGAAATGGCAGTGGAAGTGCTTAAGAACGGCACAAGTCCAGGTGATATGAAAATAACAATGCAAGAGAAGCTGGACCTCATTCTTAACCTCAAAGCGGCAGCAGCACAGGGCATTGAAGTAACGGATGCTATGAAGGCTGAAGTTGCAGATCCAGACAATAACATTATTCAATAACATACAGACATCATAACGGGGCGTTTCCAATGCGGGCGCCCTTTGCCGCTTGAGGGAGGAAGTCATCTATGTATAGTTCATTAATCGGCGCCCTGGAAATGGGCCTGCTGTACGCTTTTATGGCACTCGGGGTATATGTAACGTTTCGTATTCTTGATTTCCCGGATTTAACTGTAGACGGGAGCTTCACCACCGGCGGCGCGATTGCCGCGGTCATGATCACCCACGGATATTCTCCGCTGCTGGCAACAGTATGTGCCCTGCTCGGAGGGATGGCTGCAGGCATGTGTACAGGACTGCTGCACACTAAAGGGAAGATCAACGGCCTGCTATCCGGGATTCTGATGATGATTGCGCTATATTCCATCAATCTGCGGATTCTCGTGCGCCCGAATGTTTCCTTAATGGGCGAGGTATCCCTTTTCAGCTCTATTAATCCTCTGCTGGTTATGCCTTTTGTGGTTCTGCTGGTCAAGATTCTGATGGATCTGTTTCTACGTACAGACCTTGGACTTGCCCTGCGTGCTACAGGAGATAATTCCCGGATGATCCGCAGCTTCGGGGTCAATACGGATACTACGACGATTCTCGGCATCAGTCTGGCGAACGGAATGGTGGCCCTCTCGGGTGCGCTGATCGCTCAATATTCTACGTTTGCCGATTCATCCATGGGTATAGGCATGATTGTTATCGGGCTGGCTTCGGTAATTATCGGGGAAGCGATATTCGGTGCGGGTAACGTCTTCCGCGCTACATTGGCCGTAGTGCTCGGCTCCATCGTCTACCGGATCGTTGTGGCGCTGGCTCTGAGGGTGCCATGGCTCAAGGCTTCGGATCTCAAGCTGATTACAGCTATTATCGTTATCATCGCCCTCGTCTTCCCGTCCGTTCAGCGGTTCCTGAAGCAGAAGACGATGGCCCGCAGACGGACTGAAGAGCTTGCGGAGCTGACGCGCAGCAGCAAGAAAGGAGGGGCAGCCGATGCTAAAGCTTGATAATGTATCCAAGCTGTTCAATCCGGGTTCACCTGACGAGAAGATAGCCCTGCTGGGCATAGATCTGGAGCTGAGCGCCGGAGATTTCGTGACCATTATCGGCAGCAACGGGGCCGGTAAATCGACACTGATGAATATTATTTCCGGTGTCATGAAGCCGGATCTCGGTGAAGCGCGCATTGAAGGCAGCTCGATCAGCAATCTGGCCGAGTACCAGCGCGCACGCTGGATCGGCCGGGTCTTCCAGGACCCGATGGCCGGTACGGCGCCTCATATGACCATTGAGGAGAACCTGGCCATGGCTTATAAGCGGGGCCAAAGCCGCGGGCTGTCCTTCGGGGTGAATGCGGCCAGACGCACGCTGTTCCGGGAGCAGCTCAGCAAGCTGGGCATTGGCCTGGAGAACCGGCTGCGCGCCAAGGTAGGGCTGCTCTCCGGAGGCGAGCGGCAGGCGCTTAGCCTGCTGATGGCGACCTTCACCCAGCCGCAGATTCTGCTGCTGGATGAGCATACAGCTGCGCTGGACCCTTCGCGCGCTGAGCTGATCACGAAGCTTACCGAATCCATTGTCCGTGAGATGAAGCTGACTACACTGATGGTCACCCACAACATGGATCAGGCCATCCGTTTAGGCAACCGGCTGATTATGATGGACAAGGGGTCGATCATTCTGGATTTTGATGAATCCCGCAAGAAGGATCTGACGGTAGAGCGGCTGCTTGGTGAATTCGAAGCGATCAGCGGCCATAAGCTGGCGGATGACCGGATGATGCTGGGATAAGCAGGTATAGAACCTGGTGAAGGCTTGAGTGCTGTCTGTTAGATGGACAGCTGCTCAAGCCTTTATTGTTGTGTCTTTGTCTTTACTTTTTAATGGTGCAGAGAATAGGGTCAAATTCCATCCAGAGCTTCCTTCAGCTGAGCCAGATGACGTTCTTCATGAATGCCGATGAAATCCACCCACTGGGCGACATCCATCGGGCCGAACACCGGGTGGGGATACAGCTCATCATGAGTAATATTCTCCTCTGTGTAGAAAATAAAGGCATGTTTAAAGTCAATTTCATTATTGCCTCTTAAATTATATCCCCAAATGTGCTTTGTCAAAACAGCAGGGCCAGCCGATTCACTAAGCGGTATGGGAGGTATAATTTAACGAAAGAACTTGATTTTTGAACAACAATGACCATAGGAGGAAACTGCACATATGAACACTAAGAAGCTGGAAGGCAAAGTAGCAATCGTAACCGGAGGCGGATCGGGTATCGGCCGGGCGTCGGTGCTGGAGTTCGCCAGAAACGGAGCCAAGGTGGCTCTTCTGGACCGGACCGTGGAGAACGCAGAGAAGGTCGCACGTCAGGTGGTGCAGGAGGGCGGAGAAGCCGCTGTGTTCGAATGTGACATCGCCGAGCCGCAGCAGGTGGAGGACGCCGTGAAGCAGGTTGTTGCCAAGTGGGGGCAGCTGGATATCGTGTTTGCGAATGCCGGAATTAACGGTGCGATGACACCGATTGAGACGATGGATATCGAGTCCTGGGACCAGACCATTCAGATCAATCTGCGCGGTACGTTCGCTACGGTCAAATATGCCATCCCCCATCTGAAGGAGCAGGGCGGCAGTATCCTGATCAACAGCTCCATCAACGGTAACCGGGTATTCTCCAACATCGGATTCTCGGCATATAGCACAACGAAGGCCGGGCAGGTCGCTTTTATGAAAATGGCGGCGCTGGAGCTGGCCCAGTACAAAATCCGCGTAAACGCCATCTGTCCTGGTGCGATCACCACCAATATTGATGACAATACGTACCCTTCGGATGATCTTAAGGAAGTGCAGATCGAGGTTGAATTCCCGGATGGCGGACAGCCGCTGGAGAAGGGGCCCGGGCGTCCTGATCAGGTAGCCAAGCTGGCGCTGTTCCTGGCTTCTGCTGATTCGGATCATATTACAGGGACGGAAATCTATTGTGACGGAGCAGAATCGCTGCTGCATGGCTGATTCTTCTATTCGTGCTTTATCACTCATATAATGTGTGGAGTGCAGCCTTTAACTAAAAGCGGACGTTGTCCCTTTGCCGGAGCTCATCAGGTACTGATTGATGACCGGGTACAGAGGTGCAGCGGTCCGTTTTTCTTTTAAAATACCTGCGAAAAATTACTGTAAAGTTTGCAGTAGTTTTCAGGTATACTGATTCTATCTGTCAAGGAAAGGAGAAGGACAACAATGAATATTGATTTGCACACAGAATCTATTGTGAAGCTGCTTGTGGCCATGCTGTTCGGGCTGTTCATCGGGATTGACCGGCAATTGAAACAGAAACCGCTGGGAATCCGGACCAGTATGGTCATTAGTATCGCCAGCTGTCTGGTAACGCTGGTCTCGATCCATGCGTATGACAAGTTCGGCGGCACAGATCATCCCAATATGGACCCGATGCGTCTGGCGGCGCAGATTGTCAGCGGGATCGGTTTTCTCGGGGCGGGTGTCATTCTGCGCAGAGGCGGAGATGCGATATCGGGACTGACATCAGCGGCGCTCATCTGGACGGCTTCCGGTATCGGGATTGCGGTCGGCGCGGGATTCTATGTAGAAGCGGGTTATGCAGTTGTGCTGCTTATGTTTGCGGTAAATGCGGTGCCCCTGCTAATTAAAGCCATCGGCCCGGAGGTGCTGAACAAACATGAGATATCGATTAAAATCATCATGGAACCGAACTATATTCTAACCGATGTGATCCAGAAAATTGAGCAGCGCCATATCATTGCCGAGCAGCGCAAAACACGTAAAACCGGCCGGACAATCCGGCGGATGAAGATCAAGGATCTCGAAGACGGGAGACAAATGATTGATATGGTGATCTCCGCACCGGACCGTGATTATGCTACGGAAATCTATTATGATGTGAAGAAAATTGAGCATGTGATGAGTGTCGAAGTGGAACAGCTGTAAAAATGACATGTTGCCGATCCGGCAGATGTGGTACTCTATCTATGAGAGAGTCATTATGAGCTTATGGAAGGGAGATTAAAGTTATTATGTCGATTACTGCATTTGAAGGACAATATGAGGGAGAAGCCGCAGTCTGGCTCAAAGCCGGACGTTATGAGGCAGCAGTTCTGCCGGGCATCGGAGGTAACCTGATCTGCTTCCGTGATACTGAGAGCGGTTACCGTTTCCTGCATGAGCCTGGCGCAGAGGAAATGGAAGCATTCAAGGCAAACCCCGGGATTCACGGCATCCCTGTATTGTTCCCGCCGAACCGTTATGAGGATGGAGAGTTCCCGTGGAATGGACAAACCTACCATTTTCCGGTAAATGAGGCCAAGACGGGCAACCATCTGCACGGGTTCCTACATACAGCAGCCTGGGAGGTCGAAGAATTCGGCAGCGGCAAAAGCGAAAGCTTCGTCACTGTAGCGATCAAGGTGGATGAGAATCATCCTTCTTATCAATATCTGCCGTTCAAATACACCGTCAAGCTGCGTTATACTCTGGGAGAAGGCGGCCTGTCCCAGCAGCTGCTGGTTCATAATGACGGCGCAGAGCTGATGCCTTGTCTGCTGGCGTTCCATACTGCCATTAATGCCCCGTTCGCACCAGGCAGCACGCCGCAGGATTACCGTGTGAAGCTGACCATCGGCGAGCGCTGGGAGCTTAGCAACCGGATGCTGCCGACCGGCAAATTCCAGGAGCTGACTGCGGATGAAGTGGCACTGCGTGATGAGGGCTTGTATCCGTTCTATGCGCCAATGGACAACCACTATACCGCTGTAGCCCAGAACGGCCGCAACCGCATGGAGCTTACCGACAGTAAAGCCGGCGTTACGCTGGTGTATGATGTGGGAACCTCTTATAAGCAGTGGATGATCTGGAATAATGGAGCTACCGAAGGGTTCTTCTGTCCGGAGCCGCAGATCAACCTGGTTAATGCACCGAAGGTAGATCTTCCTGCCGATGACATCGGGTTGTTTGGTCTGGAGCCGGGAGAGTATTGGGAGGAGACTAGCCGCCTGTATGTGAAGTAGGGGGTATAAACTGAATTTCAGAGGTTAACATAAAGCTTCGGCGTCACTGCGGTGAAGATTTGGACTTCCGGCCGCTGTTGTCCCCAGATTTCTTGATATATACCGCTGCCCGCGGTTGAAATCCGGTGACAAAGGCGGACGCTACCGCTCCTACAGTTCCAAATTTCCCCTCCGGTCCTTTTGCTTATTGTTATTTCTTTTTTTCAGTTTATATAGTTGTAGAGATAGCAGAATGAAGAGCAGCGAAGTTTGCTGCTCTTTTTTGCGTGAAATACCATGCTGATAATCTCGCATCAGGGGATTATAGAAGAGGCTGTGAGGTGCATAATACGAAGATGTACTTCTTTTGGATACTGAATTTTAAGGCGGCTTTAAGCTAAAAGGCGTATACTACTCCTTTAATCTAGTTAGGAGTGAATCCATTTGTCACGGTTATTGCCTTCCAAACATTTGTCTTATTTGCTGTTAGTCCTGCTGGCCGGGGGATTTGTGCTGAATTTCTATCTGCAGGCAGCTTCCTTCAGTATGAATATATCGGGTGCTCTGCAGTGGACCCGCGGTTACCCTTGGCTGTATGGTGCAGGAAGCCTATTCATTTTCTTCATCCTGCTCTTAAGTTCAGTGATATTGCCTAATACATATGTGGGGCCTGCGGTTGTCAGTGTACTATGTCTGGTGCTGGGTGTAGCTGATTATCAGAAGCTTGTCACGAGAGGAGAGCCGCTTTTTCCATGGGATCTGATGCTGGTTAAGAATGCCGGTGAAATGAGCAAGATTACCAAAGGAATGATCTCACCGCTGGCGGTAATAGCCGCAATATTAGTGGCTGTTGGTCTGGCGTACATGATCCGCAAGCTGCCCAAGAACAGAATCAACCTGCCTTTGCGCTTAAGCCTGGGCGGGATCTCTGTGGCTCTGAGCGCAGGTTTTCTTGTGCTTGTCTCGGGTCATTCGTCTGTTGTTACGGCTATGAACTACCAGAACATTTTCTGGAACCAGAAGATTAATTATACGCAGAACGGATTCATATTTGCTTTTGCCGGAAATTTGCGCCAGAGCCTGCTGGAGAAGCCGGAAGGGTACAGCCGTGAAGCGGTTGAGGCGGTGTCAGCCAAGTATTCGGCATTGCCGGATGAACCGGCAGCAGCCATTCCCGGGGAACAGCCGAATATTCTGTTTATGATGGATGAGGCTTTCTTTGACCCAACGCGTCTGCCGGGGTATACCTTAAGCGAAGATCCGCTGAGATTCATTCATGCGGCGGCGGATGAGACTCCGTCTGGTTATTTGCTGTCACCGGAATTCGGCGGCAATACGGCCAATGTTGAATTCGAGGCCCTGACCGGGCTGTCGATGTATTTCCTTGGAGACGGAACCATTCCCTATCAACAGCGGATTGTCAAAATGTCTTCACTGCCGTCCATCGTCAGTATTCTGAAATCGCGGGGCTATCAGGCACAGGCGCTGCATCCGTTCGATGAGACCTTCTATAACCGCAACCGTGTCTATCCGGTACTTGGTTTTGACAGCTTCATCAGTGAAAAGGATTTGCCGGATGCCATCCGCCTCACCCCGGATGGCTATATCTCCGACAAGGCTGCTGTAGAGGAGGCTGTCCGCGAGCTTAAGTCGGCGTCCGGGCCGGCCTTCCTGCATCTGGTGACGATGCAGAATCATTTCCCCTTTACCAAAGGGCTGAACGGACCGAACACGATTACCGTAGAAGGCGGACAGCCGGCGCAGAAGGACGAGCTGGAGACTTACGTACAGGATACTAAGCTGACGGACGAGACACTGGCTTATCTGCAGCAGGAGCTGCTGACGATTGAACGTCCGACCATTGCTGTATTCTGGGGCGACCATCTGCCGGCGCTGACCGCCGGGATCTATACAGAGGCAGGCTGGGATCAGAAGCCTAGGCTGAAGCACGAGACGCAGCTGCTGATTCTGGCTAACTATGAGATCGGGAATGAGCCGCTGGGCACACTTAGTCCGGCTTTCCTTGGCCCGACCGTCTTTAGACTATCCGGCCAGCCGCTGCCTGCCTATTACAAGCTGCTGGAGCAGGTGCAGGAAGAAATCCCCGGTCTCAGCAAGAATGTGCTGGTCGGATCCGGCAGCAGCGGAATCCTGGGTGAATTGACACCCGGGCAGCAGGAGCTGCTGGATGACTATCGCCTGATCGAGTATGATCTGCTGGAAGGGGAGAAGTACGCGGAAGGCTTAATGTTCTAACCGGAATAGCTAGAATCAGCGCAGCCCCACATCATGGAAGCAGTTCTCGATCGGCTCGCGCAGCAGCAGCATCGGGTCATTTGTTACTTGTCCAGTATTAACCAACTGGTACGACATAAAATGTCGTATCAGATTTTTACTTTTCCGGATTCGGCTTCCGGGCCGTCCAACCCGTGCTCCAACTGATGCTCCAACTGATGCTCCAACTGATGCTCCAGCCGAAGCAGATCAATCAAGCAGATCGTAATTGACGGGAAGCCTGCCGAGCCCTTAGACTAGACTGGACATCGGTCAGGGCAAGCGGGCGGTGTCATTTACTTCTTGTTTTGAAAGGGGTTACATATGTGAGAAAGCTCTGGTTAGTCTATGTGCTGCTGATCGGCATCTTCCTGATCTACGTGCTGAATTACAAGCAGCAGGGGGATTCGGCGGACCCGTGGGAGACAGCCGGACTGCGCGGCAATATTGAAGATAAATATGTGATGGTCACATTCCAGATCGGAATCGACTACTGGAAAAGCGTGCTGAAGGGCTTCGAGGATGCGGCAGAGGAGCTTAATGTATCCGTGGAATACCACGGCTCGACCCAGCATAATGCCAATGAACAGATGACCGTGCTGGAGCAGACCATCGCCAAGAAGCCGGCGGGGATTGCCATTTCGGCGGTGAATTCCAAGCTGCTCACGGCGACGATCAACAAGGCGGTGGAGGCCGGCATTCCGGTGGTATTATTTGATTCGGGAGCGCCGGACAGCAAGGCTTATTCCTTCCTGGGAACGGATAATTACAATGCCGGGACCCAGGCCGCACACAAGATGGCTGAGCTGACCGGCAGCAAAGGCGAAGTGGCCATCATCACCACACCGGATCAGCATAATCATCAAGAGCGGACCGATGGCTTCCGGGACACTATACGAAACGAGTATCCTGAAATGACGCTTGTGGCCGTCAAGGCTGGCCGGGGAGACCAGGTGGCCTCGCGGGAAGCTGCCGAGCAGCTGCTGGCCGGGTATCCGCAGCTAGCCGGGATTTTTGCCACGGAATCCAATGGCGGGATCGGTGTGGCAGAAGCGGTGGATGCTGCTCAAGGCAGCGGCCCGGCACCGCAGATTATCAGCTTCGATACCGATAAGGGCACGCTCGATCTGGTGAAGGAAGGCAAGATTGCGGCAACCATGGCGCAGGGGACCTGGAATATGGGCTATTGGTCGCTGACAGAGCTGTTTCATCTGCATCGTGATCTGGAAGCGGACCCTGAAGCGTATGCGAACAATAAGCCCGTGCCCGTGCCGGATACGGTCGATACAGGGATAGACGTGGTCACACGGGTGAACGTGGATAACTATTATGCCAAGTAGGCTGCAGCTGCGGCAGAGGGGGAGCATGTGATGCGCAAGGGCAGCCTGAACATGGAGAAGCTGAAGCTGAATAATATGCCGATCCGCTACAAGCTGATTATTCATTTTTTGCTGATCAGCATTCTGCCCTCCATCGGGCTGGGGCTGCTGATTGGCTGGACGGTTGACCGGATTGTGGAGGAACAGAGCAACGAGAACACGGTGCAGCTAATCGGCAAGGTGAATACGGCCATAGAGAGTGATGTAGAGAATCTGCAGAAGATTACCTATCTGATTTCGTTTGACCCCGGTGTGCAGGGATTTCTGAAGGGGAATGTGACGGGTAACGGGCAGCGAGGCAGTACTGCGGGCAACGGGGAGTCGGCGGAATACAACATCCGCAAGTTTCTGCAGGGCTTCACTACGCTCAGCTCCGAGATTGCCGGGATAATGCTGGTCAATAGTGAAGGCGATTTCATCAGCAATGAGATGTATACCCGTTCCGGTACCCAGCTGACGGAGGAGGCCTGGTACAAGCAGGCAGCGGAGAACAAGGGCATCTTCAAGATTGTCGGTCATCCTTACGGCCGCGCTGTAATGTCCCATGTGGATTATAAGGAGAGCGAGGTGGTCTCCGCCGTAAGGGCGGTTGTTGATCCTGAAACGCAGGTTGTGCAGGGAGTGGTGCTGGTCGACCTGAAGCTGCGGGTCATTGCCGAGACAGCCAGAGATGTTACACTGGGCAAGACGGGCTACCTGACAGTGGTGGATGACAACGGGGAGATGATCTACGCGCCGCAGCACCCTTTTATGCAAAAGATTCCGGCAGACCTGTTCACCGAGTCTTCAGGCATCACCTCGGAAATCGTGGACGGCCGCCATTTGCAGCTGATCTACCGGACCTCTCCCTTCACAGGGTGGACAACGATGGGCGTGTTTCCGATGGATGAGTCAGCCTTTGGGGTGCGCGAGATTACCTTCAATGTCGTAACCTTCGTATTTGTAGTCTGTATGCTGGGGATGACGGCTTCCTTCTATCTCGCATATTCCATATCCCGTCCGATCGGACAGCTGGCCTCCTTCATGAGCAAGGCGCAGTCTGGCGACCTGACGATACGTTACTGGGGGAACCGTTCTGATGAGATCGGACTGCTCGGGCGCAGCTTCAATACCATGCTGGCCCAGATTGGCCGGCTCCTGTCCCTGACAGAACTGCAGGCTCGGCAAAAGAGGGAAGCGGAGCTGCGCAGTCTGCAGGCGCATATCAAGCCGCATTTTCTCTACAACACGCTGGATACGATCCACTGGATGGCCCGCAGCAAGGGGGCGGAGGATATTGCCGAGGTGGTGCAGTCCTTGTCCAAGCTGTTTCGGCTGGGCTTAAGCAAAGGGAGCGATATGATCCCGCTCTCCGATGAGCTGGAGCATATCGTCAGCTATCTGAAGATCCAGCATGTCCGCTACAGCAGCAAGCTGACGTATTCCATCGAAGTGGAGCCGCAGCTTCAGGAGATGTATGTGCTTAAGCTGCTGCTGCAGCCGATGGTGGAGAATGCGATTTATCACGGCATTAAGGAACGCCGCGGCCCCGGACATCTCTCTATAGAGGTCGAGGAAAGGGATAATGAGCTATACCTTACGGTTCGCGATAACGGTGCAGGGATCACTCCCGAACGGCTGAGTCTGCTGAAGCAGCGGCTTGAGGCTGTAGGAACACAGGACAGCGGGCATATGGAGACAGAAGCGCCGCTGCCGGATAGCGCGGGGAGCGGCTACGGAATTCTGAACGTGCAGGCACGGATTAGACTGACCTATGGGAAGCCGTATGGAATTACACTTGAGAGTGAACCCGGAAGCGGCACGGTTGTAACTGTCCGTCATCCGGTAGTCCGTGACAGTTATCCTGCGAAGGATTAAGAAAGAGGAGGATATCCGAGCATGCTGGACAAATGGAAAGTAATGATTGCCGATGATGAAGGGATCATCCGCAAAGGCATCCGGCAATGTGTGGACTGGGACAGTCTGGGTATGACTGTGGTTGCCGAGGCAGAAGACGGGGAAGAGGCGCTGGAGCTGGCGGTGCAGCATTCCATTCATATTGCGCTGGTGGATCTTAATATGCCGATTATGCATGGCATGGAGCTGATGAAGCGGCTGAGGGAACAGCTGTCCGGCTGCAAAATCATCGTCATCACCGGCCATGATGAATTCTCATATGCCCAGGAGTCGATCCGTCTGCAGGTGAATGACTATATTCTGAAGCCAGCCGAGCCGAAGCAGCTGATGCAGGTGCTCCGGGGTGTCAGGGGGGAGCTGGAATCGGAGAAGCAGCAGAGCCAGCATCTGCAGCAGGCCTCCCGGCAGCTGCAGAAGAATTTCCCGCTGCTGCGCGAGCGCTTCTGCCAGGAATGGCTGAACGGGAATCTGAGCCAGGCGGAGATCAGGGAGCAGCTGCAATTCCTGCAGCTGCCGCCGGAGCGGCCGGAGCGGATCGGCATTATCCGCTGGAGATGGGAGGGCCAGCATCCGGGGATGAAGGAGAACGAACGCCAGCTGTTCCTGTTCGCGATCGAGAATATCATCATGGAGCTGCTGGAGCCGTATACCAAGGTGATTTTCCGGGACACTGCCGGACTGGTCGTTGCACTGCTGTGGGATGACGCAGGCGAGCAGGTGTTTGCCGGGGTAGAAGGTGCTGTGCGCAGCAATCTCAAAATTGCTGTTGAAGTCGGCACCCGGCTTGTACTGGGGGAGATTACAGAGCTGGCTTCAGCCTACCGGAGCTGCCGGGTGGCGCTGGCCAAAGAGCAGCCGCTGTCACCGCTCGTCCGCCGGGCGAAGCAGTATATACAGGAGCATTACAGCGAATACGGACTTACCCTGGAGGGGATGGCCGGCCAGCTTCTGGCGTCACCTGTATATCTCAGCCGCCTGTTCAAGCAGGAGCTGGGTGAATCCTTCGGCATGTATTTAACGCAAATACGAATCCGCCGGGCCGCCCAGCTGCTGCATTCAACAGAGCTGAGCATCCATGAGGTGGCTGAGCAGTCGGGGTACGAGACACAGCATTATTTCAGCACTGCGTTCAAGAAGCAGACTGGCGTGTCGCCCCTGCAGTTCCGCAAAGGGGTGCAGCCTGAGGATGGAGATGACGGCAGGCGCAGAAAAGAGTAGGATGTTCATATATACATACAGCAAGGGGTGCGCAACTTGGAAGAAGTCAATGCTGTGAGCAATACCGGGACAGCCGGAGAATATAGGCAAGCTGCACTGGGCAGCATCGTAGTTCTGGAGTCGTGTCTGGAGAAATTTGCGTTCACCGAGCTGACCAGACAGCAGATGAATCAGTTTTTCAGGCTATCCTCAGGGCCTGCGGAAGCGGAGAATATCACCAGAAGAATCTCGGGTGTTTATATGGCCTTTTTGAGCAAGACCAATTTCAAACTCAAGACTGCAGAGAGTAACCGTCTTCTGTTCACCCAATTGAAGCAGGAGCTGGAAGAGATCAAGCAGGCATTAAGCGATTTGAGTTAAGCTTCACAGTATGCAGGCTGGCAAAATATTCAGGTAATGACAAGAAAAGCCGCTTCGCCGATGAATGCGGGAGCTTCCGTTTGAGGGGCGGTTTAGAAGCAAATGGTCAGCCGGAAACTTCCGGCTGGCTTATTGCTGCGCCGTCCCCCTATACACCACCACCCAACATACACGTTACTGTGCATATGACTGTGCTATAGTATCCCCACCCCGCTGCACACAGCTTGTACACCATGACCCTGAGCTATCACCCTACGCCATCACAACTATTTTCTCCGCTCAGCGGCATCACGCCGCCACTCTACGCCGATTACACAGTGTCACACAGCCGTCCTTTCAAACTTGCCGCGTGCCGCACCTCAGTATGTGCACCTCAGTATGGATTTCCCTATCCGTTCAGTTGTTACGGACCTGAGAGGCCTTATTTGCGCGCAAACGTGCATTTTTCAGAGCTAACGGACCTGAGAGCACTTATTCTCCCTCGGGCAAACAGATTTCGGAGTATTGACCTCACTTAAAGGCTCTGATGTCCGTTAGTTGCATAAAACATGCAGTTTGTTTGAAATAAAGCCTGCTGTGTCCGTTAGCGTCAATTTGGATGTACAATCCAACGCCTTACACAACCTTCAGATGCTCCGCGCGACAAAAGTTCTGATTTTATAAAAACAGTAGTCTGAGTGTAAATACGCCCCATGGCCTCCGTTGCTATACTCAACATGTCACACGGGAGCACCCGTGGAAGACAACAGAATAGTCCAGGGGGTAGTGCAGGAATGAAAAGATATTCATTGATCACATTGCTACTAACACTCGTACTTATCTTGTCCGCATGCGGCAGCAACGGGAATTCATCAAGCGGCACAGATGCGTCCAAAGGCAAAGTAGGCATTGCAATGCCGACGAAATCCTCGGAACGCTGGGTAAATGACGGCAACAACATGGTGAAGGAGTTCGAGAAGCTGGGCTACGGCACCGATCTGCAGTATGCCGAGGATGTCGTGGAGAACCAGGTATCCCAGATCGAGAATATGATCACCAAAGGCGTGAATGCGATTGTAATCGCTTCAATTGACGGAGAGGCCCTGACGGATGTGCTGCAGAAGGCGCATGATGCGGATGTCAAAGTCATCGCTTATGACCGTCTGATCAAAAAAAGTGAATATGTAGATTACTATGCAACCTTCGATAATTTCAAGGTGGGAGTGCTGCAAGGCTCCTACATTGAAGAGAAGCTGGGCCTGAAAGACGGCAAGGGCCCGTTCAATATCGAGCTGTTCGGCGGATCGCCGGATGACAACAATGCCTACTTCTTCTTCGATGGGGCAATGTCCATCCTGAAGCCATATATCGATTCCGGTAAGCTGGTCGTCCGCAGCAAGCAGCTTACGATGGATCAGGTCGCCACGCTGCGCTGGGACGGTGCTGCTGCCCAGGCGCGGATGGATAACCTGCTGAGCGCCAACTATGCCAGCGATAATCTCGACGCTGTATTGTCTCCTTACGATGGTATCAGCATCGGCATTCTCTCTTCCCTGAAGGGCGTGGGTTACGGTTCGGGCGACAAGAAGCTTCCGGTAGTTACCGGACAGGATGCCGAGCTGGCTTCCGTGAAATCCATTCTGTCCGGAGAGCAGACGCAGACGGTATTCAAGGATACCCGTGAGTTGGCCAAGAAGGCGGTGGAGATGACTGAAAGCGTGCTGAAGGGTACGGAAGCCGAAGTCAACGATACCACAACCTACGACAATGGTGTCAAAATCGTTCCGTCCTACCTGCTGGAGCCAGTGTCTGTGGATGCAAGCAACGTAGACAAGGTGCTGGTTGACGGCGGCTACTATACCAAAGATCAGCTGGGAGAGTAACCGGCTGCACAGAGTGAACTTAAGAAGCAGGCAGAGATCCTTCATAAGTTCAGCTTATATGGCAGTTATTTAGCGGTAAACCGGCGGCAGCCAGGAATCAGGGCAGCCGCCGGCAGCCGCTGCACAGTCACAAGGAAAGCTGGGTGAGAGACACTTGAGTGAATATATCTTGGAGATGAAAGGCATTACGAAGACATTTCCCGGCGTCAAAGCGCTCGCGAATGTCAATCTGCAGGTTAAGGCAGGCGAGATTCACGCCCTCTGCGGGGAGAACGGGGCCGGTAAGTCCACGCTGATGAAGGTGTTAAGCGGAGTGTATCCGCATGGCACCTACGAAGGGGATATTTTGTATCAGGGGCAGGTATGCCAGTTCAAGGATATCAAGGACAGTGAGGGCCTGGGCATCGTCATTATCCATCAGGAGCTGGCGCTGATTCCGTATTTGTCGATTTCGGAGAACATCTTCCTCGGCAATGAGCAAGCGCGGCGCGGGGTGATCAACTGGAACGAAACGACGGTGAAGACCAAGGAGCTGCTTACAACCGTCGGCCTCAAGGAATCGCCGTTTACCGGAGTATCAACGATCGGCGTCGGCAAGCAGCAGCTCGTAGAGATCGCCAAGGCGCTCTCCAAGGAAGTGAAGCTGCTCATTCTCGACGAACCGACGGCGGCGCTGAACGAGGATGATAGCGAGAACCTGCTGCTGCTCATTCTGGAGCTGAAGAAGCGGGGGATTTCCTCGATTATCATTTCCCACAAATTGAACGAAATCGAGAAGATAGCGGATTCTGTAACGATTCTGCGGGATGGGCAGACCATTAAGACGCTGGATATGAAGCGCGATGCTGTCACTGAAGATGTGATTATTAAGGACATGGTCGGGCGCGATCTGACGAACCGTTATCCGGAGCGGACACCGGAGCTGGGGGAAACCATCTTCGAGATCCGTAACTGGGAAGTATATCATCCCACCCAACAGGACCGCAAAATGCTGGATCAGATCAATCTGCACATCCGGCGCGGCGAGGTTGTCGGCATTGCCGGGCTGATGGGCGCTGGACGCACGGAGCTGGCCATGAGTGTGTTCGGAAAGTCTTACGGTAAACGGATCAGCGGACAGACCTTTATGCACGGCAGAGAGGTACACCTTAACAATATTACCCAGGCCATAGAGAGCGGCTTAGCCTACGTCACCGAGGACCGCAAGCAATACGGCCTCATTCTGATCGACGATATTAAACGGAACATTTCACTCAGCAATCTGAAGAAGCTCTCCCGCCGCGGGGTGATCAATGAGAATGAGGAAGTGCTGGTCGCCGAGGAATACCGGAAGAAGCTGAACATCAAGACGCCGAGCATTCTGCAAAAGACCGTCAATCTCAGCGGCGGCAACCAGCAGAAGGTGGTGCTCAGCAAATGGATCTATGCCCAGCCGGATATTCTGATCCTTGATGAGCCTACACGCGGGATTGATGTGGGCGCCAAATACGAAATCTATTCGATCATCAACGGTCTGGCGGCAGAAGGTAAAGGCGTGCTGGTTATCTCGTCCGAGCTGCCGGAAATTATCGGGATGTGTGACCGGATCTACACGATGTGCGAAGGGCACATCAGCGGGGAAGTGGAGCGGAAGGATGCATCGCAGGAGCTGTTGATGAAATTTATGACACGAAGCAGGGGGTAACACCGCATGGGAGCCATTACTGAACTTTTCAAAAAGAATATCCGCCAATACGGCATGATCATTGCCTTGATCTTTATTTCTATTTTCTTTCAAATAATGACGGACGGCATTCTGCTGAAGCCGCTGAACGTAACCAATCTGATTCTGCAGAACAGCTACATTCTGGTGCTCGCCATCGGGATGGTACTCGTCATTATCACCGGGCACATTGATCTGTCAGTAGGTTCGGTGGCCGCCTTCATTGGCGCACTCTCGGCCATTATGATGGTCGATATGCAGATGAATCCTGTGCTAGCTGTGATTCTCTCGCTCTTGATGGGCGCACTGGTCGGTGCCTGGCAGGGCTTCTGGGTCGCTTATATCAAAATCCCCGCGTTTATCGTCACCCTGGCAGGGATGCTGCTGTTCCGGGGCCTAACGATGATCGTGCTTAATGGACAATCCATTGCGCCGTTTCCCAAGGCTTTTCAGAAGATCAGCTCGGGGTTCCTCCCCGATATCGCCGGCGGCAGTTCGCTGAATGTGCTGACCCTGTTCATCGGAGTCATCCTGTCCGTTCTGGTTGTCTATCAGGAATACCGCAGCCGCAAAATCACCCTCAAATACGGCTTTGAACAATCCCCGGTGTGGATTTCTGTTGGCAAGGCGGCGGCACTGGTCCTTGTAATCAACCTGTTCACTTATGTCATTGCCCAATACAACGGGATTCCGAACATCCTCGTCATTCTGCTGGTGCTGATCGCGATTTATTCGTTCGTCATGAATCACATGACGATGGGCCGGCATATCTATGCACTGGGCGGCAATGAGAAGGCGGCAAGCCTCTCCGGGGTCAAAACCAAACGTGTCACCTTCTGGGTATTCGTTAACATGGGTGTGCTGGCCGCATTGTCCGGGCTGGTGTTCGCTGCACGGCTCAACTCGGCTACACCCAAAGCCGGCACCAACTTCGAGCTGGATGCCATCGCCGCCTGCTTCATCGGCGGAGCATCCGCTTCCGGCGGGATCGGAACCGTGGTCGGCGCAATCATCGGCGGTCTGGTCATGGGGGTTATGAATAACGGGATGTCGCTCGTCGGCCTCGGCGTAGACTGGCAGCAGGGCATTAAAGGTCTGGTGCTGCTGCTGGCAGTAGGCTTTGATATTTATAATAAGTCGAAGACGTCTTAGGCTTGAAATGCCGCCAGAATTGCTCCCGGACAGGGGGCATTTCTGGTTTTTTGACATAAAGATCCCATGCAACACTTGCAGCATCCCGCCCGGCCATGGATAATAGCATCTAAGGCGTAAACTAATACATAACTGTGACAGGAGGCCACAGATGCAGATTATTGCCATGCTGACCATGCTGATCGACCACATCGGCTATATTTTTTTCCCGGGCGAGCTTGCCTGGAGGGTTGTGGGGAGAATTGCTTTTCCGATTTACTGCTACGCGCTGGTGCAAGGGCATATACATACTTCATCGAGACCCCGCTATCTGCGGCGGCTGCTGGTGATCGCCCTGCTTGCCCAGATTCCGTACAATTTGGCGCTGGACCCCGGCGGATGGAATGTGGTGTTCACCCTCCTGCTGTCTGCTGCCGTGCTGACGCTGCTCGATAAGCTGCCGAAGCTGTGGTACGGGATTCCGGTAGTTATCCTTGCGGTGCTGCTCATGGATCTTCTGCCGCTGGACTATAATGCGTACGGGCTGCTTCTGGTCCTGATTTTCCGTTATACCCGCTCGTATTGGCTTGTGCTGGCACATTTTGCGCTGAATGTATTCTATTTGTTCTATTATAATTGGCTGGTGCAGATGGCCAGTATTGTGCCAACCATACTCATTGCGCTGACTCCGGGCTTCTGGATATTACTGGAGCGGAAACGGCTGCCGCGCTGGGTCTGGTGGTCATTTTATCCCGCACATTTAGCGGTACTTGCGTTGGTAAAGATTCTCTTTTTCCAAGATTGGGTATCTATAGAGTGGCGGAGTTTATTTACCTTTTGAAGGAATAATAGATTCTGTCCTCTACATTTACAAATCCTTCCTCCTTTGAGATGATGGATACGTTACCACATTATGAGCTAGAGGAGACATGCTATGAAGAAAATTAAAGCAAGAACTAAATGGCTGGTGCCGTTTCTCGCACTGCTGCTGATCCTGGCAGGCTGCCAAACCGTCGGCGGATTTGATGTCAACAAGGCTTTGCTCGGGGATCTCGATGTGAAATCCTCAGAATCTAGTACGACGCTTAGCTTAAGCGCTGTTCCTGCAGTAGGCATCCGTGCGGAGGATCAGGAGATTGTCGATCTTATTAATTCATTATCCCTTACGCTTGGAAGTGTGAAGCTGCAGGACAACGGCAATGTCTCGGCATCGGGAATTGTAGGGTATAAGCAATCCAAAATTCCGTTCTCCTTCTTCATGGATCAGGCGAATATTGTCTTTACCGCTGAAGGAGCCAAGCAGCCGTTCTACTTCCCGATTCAGGGATATGAAGACACACTTGGTATAGAAGGTCTGGATCAGACGAAGACACTGGAGCTTTCCAAGCTAATCTCCCAGTTCGTGGTGAAGAACCTGCCGAATCCTGGAGCAATTACGGTTGCCTCGGTATCGGAATCTGTATATGGCCAACAGACGAGCTTGACGAAGCTACATACCGAAATTACGGGTGAAGAGCTTCCGGTGCTGCTGAAGAGCTTCCTGAGATCGATCTCCAAAGACACTGAAGGCTTCACTGCTCTGATCAGCGGCCTCTACGATTATCTGTATCCGCTGCTGGGGGCTTCAGGTGAAGATCTGAATAGTCTGGGCTTCGGAGAGATCCCGCTGGATGACAAAGAAGGCGTAGTCACTGTAGTGCATGATGCTGCCAAGCTGGCAGTGGATGCTCTACTGCTGGTCTACGATAAGCAGCTCGAGAGTCTCTATGAGAGCACTCCTGAACTGAAGACTGTTCTCGGCAAAGACACGAAGCTGACCGTGGACCTGTTCGTGGACAGCGGCTTCCATGTCCGTAAACAGAACATTGATCTTAAGGTTGCTCTTCCGGCCAGTGAAGATCTGCCGCTGCAGAGTATCAATGTGAAGCTGGTTTCAGAGACCTGGAACGTGAATGGTCCTGTAACTGCTGATCCGATCAGCACAACCGGCGGCATTGATTTCTCCTCAGCGCAGCTTACTCCGGGTGAGACGCTGAGAAGCTTTGAACAAGGCTCTGCAGTCTACAACCTGCTCAAGGATGATATGGGAATTACGTCCAAGAGCCTGATGATCGCACCGGATGATGATTACTATTATCCTATCGTTGACAACGGCACAACCTATGTTCCGCTGCGTTATATTGCAGAGGACCTGGATGCTTCTGTTGAGTGGGATGCGGCTAATCGCGCGATTAATGTAACCGATGATGTCTACGGCGATCTGCTGGTATTCAAAATCGGCTCCGCACAGGCACAGATTGCCGGCGCTACCGTTAAGCTTCCACAGCCTGTATTCGTGGATGAATACGGAGATGCTTATGTGCCGCTGCGCGTTCTGGCACAAGGTCTACATGCTACCGTTGAGGTGGATGAAGACGGGTATATCTGGATTGACCGTCCGTAAGGTTTATAGAGGTAAGCATGAAGCCGGAACCCCTAAGAAATTAGGTGGTTCCGGTTTTTTTTATATTCAGGTATAGTGAAATTAAAGAGAAGGATAAAATTTCAGATAAATGAAAGGGCGGCTAGGATGCAGCGGATCATTCTAATCTACAAACAATTCTTAACAGAACCTATTTGCATTTTTCTGTCCTGGAATATCTGGACGGGCCTTCCGCAAGCTGAGTAGGACTATCTTGACAACTGAGGTCTACTCCAATAGACTTATCCTTATAAGGTTTACTGTAATAAACTTATGAGGAGTGAGCAGAATGGAGCCCTACAAGTTATTCGATGCTGAATATAAATTCGCTTGCCTGATCTGGGATAATGAACCCATTAATTCAACAGAGCTGGTGAAGTTAAGCCTGACCAGGCTGGGCTGGAAGAAGTCCACGACCTATACCGTACTAAGAAAGCTGTGTGAGCGGGGAATCCTCAGGAATGAAGGGGCAATAGTTACTGCCATCATCCCCAAATCAGAGGCACAGCGGTACGAGAGCCAGACGGTAGTAGATAAAGCTTTTGACGGGTCGTTGCCGCAGTTTCTAACCGCCTTTCTGGGAGACAAGAAGTTGTCTGCGAAGGAGGCGGCGGAGCTGAAGAAGATTATTGAGGAGGCGACCCAATGATAACCCTGTTTGTCAGTATCCTGAACATGAGCCTTACGGCAAGTTACGTGGCAGTAGCGGTGATCCTGGCGAGAGTTCTGCTGCGGCGTGCTCCCACAATCTTCTCCTATCTCCTGTGGTCGGCAGTAATGATCAGACTGGTCATGCCTGTCAGCTTCACTTCAGGCTTCAGTATATTGGGGCTGCTCCAGCCTGTGGGCCAGGACGGCACAGGTGCAATGGAATTCGTGCCGCACAATATAGGAATGCAGCTGCTGCCTGCTGTTGACACTGGAATAAGCAGCGCAGGAAGCTTCATGAATAGCTTTCTTCCATCTGCTGCTCCGGAGGCCAGCGCTAATCCTATGCAGTTCATTCTGTGGGCTGGAAGTATAATCTGGCTGACAGGTGCTGCTGCACTCCTTCTGCTTAGTGTTATCTCTTATTTGAGAATACTTCGCAGAGTGCGTACGGCAACCCTCGTTGTGGATAATATCTTTGAAACAGATCAGATCAGCACACCTTTCGTTTGCGGATTCATGAAGCCGAGGATATACCTTCCGGTTGGGATAGGCGCCCATGAGCTGTCCTATATCATCTTGCATGAGCAGACTCATATCAGCAGACGGGATTATCTGATTAAGCCGCTGATGTACCTGCTCGTGATTATCCATTGGTTTAATCCGCTGATGTGGCTGTCCTATGCACTGATGAGTAAGGATATAGAGATGTCCTGTGATGAAACGGTCGTCAAGAAGCTGGGTCCGCAAATTAAAGCAAGCTACTCAGGCTCGCTGCTTGCTCTTTCAGTCCGCCGGAGCGGGGGATTCACCGGCAGTCCGCTTGCTTTTGGAGATAGCAGTGTGAAGGCCAGAATTAAGAATATTCTCGCTTACCGTCAGCCCCATTCCGGAATGGTTGCAGGATCTGTTCTTGTGTTGGCCCTCTTAATTATTGGATGTACAGCGAATCCTAAGCCGGTGCAGAATTCACCGCAATCGCTTTATTCCGGTTATGCGGTGGATCAGCTTATGGAGAGCAAGACAAACTTTGTGGGGGATAATAGTAAGGTGGTTGCGCTTATTGGTGAAATGCCATTGCCGGCAGGTCTGGAAGGCGCAGGAATCGAGCTGAAAACAGGCTCCCGCCCTTATGAATTAACGATCAACTACTCCATGAAGGACGCTGCCGGAGTGATGAAGGATGGGGCAATCAGCGGGGAGGTGTTCTTCCGGAATTCGATTCTGCTCTTCAGTCTGATTGATAACGTCGATAGTATAATCCATGTGATCGCTGATCACACGGGAGAATATGATGGCGTCACTTATACTTATACCTTTCTGAGAGAGCAGATCGACAAGCAGCTCGGAGAGGATGTCCGCCAGTATGCCGCAGATGAAACGGGCCTGCGTCAGCTGATCGGCCGGTTGGACAGCGTGGATGCTTCAGAACCGGCCAACCGCGACAATTAGAGCCAACACGATAAAGTAGATGTTCACGCCGGTCTCCCGGTATTCCTTGCGTCTGATATGGAAAAGGGCGCCGCATAGGACAGTCACTGCAAGGGCTGCTGCGGCAACTGGTGTTAACACAGGTACAATATTCAGCGCATAAGGAAGTATCATTCCAAGTGCACCCAATAGTTCGGCTACCCCTATAAAGACCACTAATGCCTTGGGAACAGCCGATACCCATCCCCAGGATTTTTTCGCTTGCCCATACCGGAATGCCTTGAGCCAGCCCGAATATACAAAGCCTGCTGCTGCAATTCCCTGTACAATCCATAATGCAATATTCATGAAAGACTCCTCCAGATTACTTATTTTTCGTTCGTTACTGGTATAATAGCCCCAATGAATCAATACGCGAAAGTAGGCACTTTTATTAAACATAGTTAAGTAAAAGTAACCATACGCAGGATAAGGAGCTGGAGCATGGAAGCCTATTGTAAGTTTGAATCGGCACTGGACATTCTGATCGGGAAATGGAAGCCTGTTATTCTGTTGCAGCTAATTAACAAAGGCACTATGCGATTCGGAGAACTGCAGAAATCCATTCCGGATATTAACAAGAAGATGCTCACCCAGCAATTAAGAGAACTTGAGTATAACAATATCGTGCACCGCGAGGTGTACCATCAAATCCCGCCAAAGGTTGAATATTCAATTTCGGAATACGGCAAAGGATTAAGTGCTGTACTTCAGGTATTAAATGATTGGGGAGTCTCCCATATGGAGCATATGAACAAGCTGTATGGAGTGGACCGTTCAGGAAGTTAAGCGGACGCGAAGGAAATGCTGGATATTTTAATCAGTAGGGTTTAGGCTGTGCAGTTCAAAATCAAGGGGGCAATGTAAATGCAGACGGATAAGCAGAGGGTACCGGAAAATATTCAGAAGGGGAGAGCGGGGGACCTTCTTGAAGTGCTGCTTGTATCTGCTAAATTGGGTCTTACTTCGTTTGGAGGACCGATCGCTCACCTGGGTTACTTTCACAATGAGTATATACGCCGCCGAAAATGGATGGATGAACGGAGCTACGCTGATCTGGTAGCTCTTTGCCAGTTTCTCCCTGGTCCGGCGAGCAGCCAGGTTGGTATCGGTATCGGTGTTGTAAGAGCAGGTTTGCTGGGAGGGATGGTTGCCTGGCTAGGCTTTACTTTACCTTCTGTCATTGCGCTGGTTGCCTTTGCCTTTTTGCTTCAAGGCTATGATATAGGCAGTGCAGGCTGGATTCATGGACTGAAGATCGTTGCTGTGGCGATTGTTGCCCATGCCATTCTTGGAATGGGGCAAAAGCTGACACCTGACCGGGATAGAGTAACCATCGCTGTTATTGGAGCAGCCGTTACATTGTCCTGGCAGACAGCCTACAGCCAGGTACTTACAATTGCTGCAGCTGGCATAGTAGGGGTATGGCTTTATCGTAAAAAAACTGCGGAAGGCACAGCAAATCTTCATGTTTCAATCAGCCGAACCTTTGCTATTTTCTGTTTACTATTATTTTTTGGTCTCTTGGTAGCTCTCCCTTTATTAAGAGGAACAGCAGAAACCGGAGGGTTAGCGATATTTGACAGCTTTTATCGTTCCGGTTCTTTGGTATTCGGCGGCGGACATGTCGTGCTTCCGCTTCTGGAAAGAGAAGTAGTTCCCACGGGCTGGGTTAGCCAAGCAGATTTCCTGGCGGGATACGGAGCCACTCAAGCTGTTCCGGGCCCGTTGTTCACTTTTGCCAGTTACCTTGGGGCCCTGACCGGAGGTGTTACCGGGGCAATCGTTGCCACGTCCGCCATCTTCCTGCCGGCCTTTCTTCTAGTAGTCGGCGCACTTCCTTTTTGGAACAGCTTAAGAAAAAGCAAGAAAATTCAGGGAGCCTTGGCCGGGATTAATGCAGCTGTTGTTGGGATATTACTTGCTGCCTTGTATGACCCCCTGTGGACTTCAGCTATTGTGGAGCCGATGGATTTCGCGCTGGCCGCCATTCTATTTATTATGCTGGTTTTCTGGAAGCTTCCGCCTTGGGTAGTGGTTGTAGCTGGTTCAGCGGGCGGAATGTTACTTGGAGTATATTAGTCAGCGAGGAGACGGGGAATGAAATTACATATTATAGGCGGCGGGGGGAGCGGGAAATCCTACATATCCGCATTAATAAGCCGGAAACTGAGTATCCCGCATTACGAGTTAGATGATATTTTCTGGGATAATGAAGCGGATGTATATGGTGTGAAAGCGCCGGAGGAAGAGCGGGACCGTAAGCTGAAAGAATTCATCAGCCGTGAATCATGGATCATCGAAGGTGTGTACCGTGCGTGGGTAGGGCCAAGTTTACTGGCTGCGGACAAGATCATCGTGCTTATGCCACCGTTATCCTCACAAGAAGAGCGAATATGGAAGAGGCATGAAGAACGTGTATCCGGAGTGGCCGTAAGTAACAAGCGTGAGACTCCTGAAAGTGTCCGGGAGCTTATAGAGTGGAACAGGGATTATAATCTCGTGAAGCTGCCCCGGTTTATTGAGAGCTGTGAGTATAAGGATAAGCTGATTACCGTGAACAATAACCTGGATATTCTGGAGCTGCTGGCAGTCCAAACGGAGTAAGAGAGCAGGGGCTGTATACGGGGAATTACGATGTGGATGAAGACTTCTGTTAGGAGTTTTGTATATGGACAAAGCTAAAAGAGAACTTTTAATGAATATCAGCCTAATCTCGCTAGTGTTAAGTGTGTTATACGGCATAATGGTCACGGGCATCGATAATTCGTTAGTGTCTGAGACCTCATATATCAGTGGACCCGGCGGATTCGTCGTGTTTGTGCTGTTCTTTTTAATTCTATACCCTCTGCATATCCTGCTTAGTATTCTTCAATTTGCTGTCATCAGATTTGCCGGGGAATCGCTGGTAAAGCGGCTTGTTATCTCTAATGCAACGGGGCTTGGGGTTGTCGGAGCCATCTATTATATTACACAAGAAATTGAAGCGCTCTGCCTGATTTTCTCTCTGGCGGTTTTCTCTGCGGCAGCGCTTATAAGTAAATGAAGAATTCAAGCAGGCGGTATGGAGCGCCTGGCAGATAACTGTATTCTGTACAATTAAAAGACGGCGAAAACCCGGATGTGCAGGAATAACTGTATTCTGTACAATTAAAATTGAGCAAAGTATTCTTCTTCGGCAAAAAAGAATTATATAAGTGTACAGAGTGCAATTAAAACTCCTTCTAAAGGCATATGGGCAAGCTTTAGTTGTACAAAATACAGTTAAAGCTTTATTATGTTTTTGTCATAATTTCTGGAATAAGCCAGTACAACATAACAGCGGCAGCTCAGGACTTCATCCCGTCCATGGCTGCCGCTGTTTGATGTATTGCGTTGAGTATCACACTAAACCAGCTTACTTGGCAAAATCAAGCCCTTTGTCTGCAAGCGCCTGGCGGAGAATCCGGATGCCCTTGGGACCCATGCCGTGCAGCTTCAGCAGCTCTGCTTCTGTAATTGTGGTTAGCTGCTCCAGGTTTACAATACCGGCTCCGGCCAGCGCCCGGTGCGCCGGCTTGGAGATTATCTCAGGCAGGCTGCTGCCTGGAGGGAATTCATGAGTATCTGCCACTAAGCATGCTCCTCTCAAAATAATGTCGGTTACTGTGTAGTCAGAACCATCTTCAGCGATACATTGCTCTGTCCGGAGTGTTCGGCCATACTGCGGATATACCCGGACATGAATCCGCCCTCCATACTCTCCCACAGCTTGTACCCCGGCATGGCTTGGATCTCATCCAGTGAGTCAGCGGCGGTGCCGGCGAAATACTTGATGTTCAGCTTGGACATGACCTCGGCCATCGACTGCTTCTGAGCTTCTGTAAAGGTGCTATCCTTCAGTCTGGTCATTGCCTTCTCATAAGATTCACTTGCAAAGGTCTCCTCAGCATACGATTTGAAGTTCAGCAGATGAGGATCGGTAATATCCTTCGCTTGAGCCCAGCCCTCCACGTCTACTGCGGCCGTATTATAGGTAAAAGCACGGGAGACCGGATCAAACGTCATCGCGCCGTACTGATGGGGATTAACTGCCATTGCGCTTGTAGCAATATCATATACAGGCATAGCCGGATCAATAGAATCCTCAGCAGGGTCCCGGCGGATATCCTGCATATGGATATGCCCGGATAAGACCAGATTGAGTCCATCCTTGCGGAGTGTCTTCATGGTTTCCTGGCTGTTGTTAAGCTTGAAGCCGGATACCGCCATGGAGGTGTGGCTTAACAGATTATGATGCATTACGGTAATGATTGAGGCATGCTCCTGTGCGGCCAGCTTCACATTTTCATTCATCCAGGACAAGGTTGAAGGTAAGATACGCCCGTCTGTCTGCGGGAAATTGTATTCTTCATTATGTGCATACTGGGCGCTGTCAATCATCAGAAGCCAGAGGCCTGGGGCGGCCTTGACTACGTAGCTTAGGCTGTCAGCATCCCGGGATAGCGCTTCATGGTAACCGAAATCCTCATAGGTCGCGAGGAAATCCTCCACATTAATATGATCTGCAACCACCTGCTTGTCACCGTCAAAGGATCTGGCCCAAGGGTTATTAATATCGTGGTTGCCGGGAATAACATATACGCTGGTACCCATTGCCTCAATCCGGTGCAGCTTCGCGGCTAACTCTTTATGGCTGCTTGCTTCACCATTGTTGGTGAGATCGCCGCTGAGAATGAGGAATTCAGGCTTCTTCTGTTCCACATCATAGACAAGAGCCTCAGTCAATTCATCACTGTAGGGAAGCATCTTACCGTCTCCGCCTGTGACATAGGTCTGGAAGGCTTGACCGCCATCCTCAAGCGCTTTATCCAGATAATGTGTATCGGTAGCGACCCAGAAGGACACAGGCGCAGTGGAATCTATAGATGTCTCAGGTTCTGTAACCGCGGCCGCAGCATTTAATGATGGCGAAGCTGTGTCTTTGCAGCCGCTTAGAATTAAGGCAGAACTTAGCAGCATTAATAATGTGAATTTCATTGTTCTTTTAGTTCCGTCCTTAAGAGGGGAGCTCATAAATTGACCTTCTTTCTGCACTTTTGCTGAATCATTGTAGCGTATTTATTGACAGGTTGTATATACGAAAAGTTAGTGCCATGTTTCTAAACGTGATGATCAGCTTATAGAAAATAGTGGAAGGCGCATAATTACTGCGAATACTGCGACACTAAGAGCTGATATATAAGTATAAGCAAGCAGACAGGAAAAAGTTGTGAATAACAGTTGTATTCCGGTAGGAAAAGTGTTAAAATGTATAAAAGTAAGTTACTTAATTAAATGGAGGTAGTTATTTTATGTCTAAGAACTTTTTCGAAGCGGTAAAAGGCAGACGTTCCGTATATGCAATCAGCAAAGAATCCCCAATCTCTGATGAACAGATCCAGAAGATCGTTGAAGAGGCAGTATTACATAGCCCGACTTCCTTCAACTCCCAGAGCTCCAGAGCCGTGGTTCTGCTGGGTGAACAACATGATAAACTGTGGGATATCACTGCAGAAACTTTGCGTAAAATCGTTCCGACTGAACAATTCGAAGGGACAGCACAGAAGTTAGCCTCCTTCAAAGCCGGTTACGGCTCAGTACTCTTCTTCGAAGATCAGGCGGTAGTGAAGCATCTTCAGGAGAACTTTGCGCTGTATGCAGAGAATTTCCCGATCTGGGCCAACCAGTCCTCAGGGATTCTGCAGTTCGTGGTGTGGACAGCTTTCGCAGAACAAGGTCTGGGCGCTTCGCTTCAGCACTACAACCCGCTGATTGACGATGAAGTCAAAGAAACATTCGGTATTCCGGCAGAGTGGAAGCTGATTGCGCAGCTGCCATTCGGTACAACTGTAACCCCTCCGGGAGAGAAAGAATTCCAGCCGATCGAAGAGCGTGTGAAAGTCATTAAATAAGGAAACATTACAATAAGTGGTTTAGAACCTCCCTGATCCGGCTAAGTATGAGTATAGTCAGATCAAGGAGGTTTTTGTTATGCCATGGAATAAAGGAGACTATCCGGATTCTCTGAAGAACTTCACTGCACCTGTACGCAACAAGGCTGTGGAAATTGCCAATGCGCTGCTTGAGGATGGCTATGAGGAAGGGCGGGCGATTGCCATTGCAACCGCACAGGCCAAGGAGTGGGGCGAGAATCATGACAAACAGATCCGTAAAAAGAATCATTGACCGCTGTGCCAGGGTCTTAGGCCGGACAAGCAAAGAGGACAGGCGGGAATCCGCCTGTCAGGCGGGAATCCGCCTGTCCTCTTTAGGTATGTGTATATTATGCAGGAATTAATAGATTACTTGGCTGGAGCTTCTGTTGCAGCAGCTGCAGCAGGGTCTGCACTGGCATCTGGTGCGGCAGATTCTGCCGGAGTAGCGGATGCATCAGCAGTATCGGTCAAAGTATTGGTGATGGTAGCATTCTTGGTCAAATCAGCAAGCCAGGTAGCAGACATTTCCGAGACTTTCTGCGCTTTCAGAGTCTTGGTGATTTCTTCTTTCTTCTCAGCAAGCGTGTATTCATGTGCTTCTTTACGGTCAGTAACCTTGATAATGTGGTAACCGTAATCGGTCTTCACAGCACCGCTGGTTTCGCCAACCTTCATGTTGAAGGCCGCATCGGAGAATTCAGCAACCATATCGGCACGTTTGAAGAAGTCGAGGTCTCCACCATTTTCTTTGGAACCGGTATCTGCGGATTTCTCTTTAGCGAGTGTGGCGAAGTCTGCTCCGTCTTTCAGCTGTTTGACGATGGCATCAGCTTCTTCTTTGGTTTCAACGAGGATATGGGAAGCGCGAACTTCTTCTTCCTGATTGAAGGTAGCTTTGTTCTCGTCGTAGTATTTGGAGATGTCCTCATCCGTAATGGTAACCTTCGGTTCAACCAGCTTGCGGATCTCAACCTGCAGAGGCATTTGCTTCTTCAGATCATCCAGAGTCATGGAGCTCTGCTGCAGTGCAGAATTCAGGGCTTCCTCACCGCCGAACTGGGTGGTCAGATCTGCGATCTCCTGGTTAATGTCTTCATCGGTTACGGTAATGTTGGCTTTCTTAGCTTCCTGGTCCACGAGAGTGGTAGTAATCAGGTTCTGCAGCGTGGATTCGCCGCCTGCTTCAACCAATTTATCGTAAAGC
This sequence comes from Paenibacillus sp. IHB B 3415, assembly GCF_000802655.2. Lineage (NCBI taxonomy): Bacteria > Bacillati > Bacillota > Bacilli > Caryophanales > Paenibacillaceae > Paenibacillus > Paenibacillus sp. IHB B 3415. The sequence continues at coordinate 160,959 of NZ_JUEI01000022.1, forward strand.
TGTGCTTTCGTGATATCCGTTCCGTTAACGGTAGCAACAGCGATCTTGCTGTCGTCTTTCTTGAAAGGCTGCACAATCAGGACTACGATTAATGCCGCTGCCAATATGATCGAGGCGATCATCCAGCCTTTGCCGCCTGCAGATGTGGCCGGTTTGGAAGGAGGAGTACCGTCGCCTACCTTGTTCATTACGGGAACGCTTTCTTCAATTTTCGGAGAGTGTACGCTGCTGGAGCTTTCGGTTGCAGCTTGTACAGGTTCTGCCGGAATAATTACTTCAGCCTGAGGTTCAGATACGGCCTCCGTACGTTCAATTCCATCTTCCGGGGTAACTACAGAAGTGTCGTTCTCTTCCGGCGGCGTTCCGCCGTTTTCAAGCTGTCCATTTTCGTTGAAATCTTTTTTGTCCATTATAATTAATGACTCCCTTCAATATAGGTGGTGCCTGTCTTTCTACAACTTTACCAGAAAACAGAATTCCAAACCTTAAGAAAGTATAAAAAAGCATAATAACTTTTTAATATTCCATTAAGAAACAGGAAAAGGCCGGAGCAGCAATAGGTTTCCCCATGCGCGCTCCGGCCAGATGAGAGAGACTTTGAATGCATGAAAATGCTTCCATGCTGTATTCTACGGATTAGCAGGCAGCGGATAGGTATCCGCCTTAGGAGCTAAGTCCTCTCAGCAGATGGCGGATGCTTTCCTGTTTGCGTCTGGGAACACGCACAGACTTCGCATACAAGCCCATTTCACCGAAATAGATACAGTCATCTTCGATGGAGCTGATCTTGTTCAGGTTAACGTAGCAGCCCCCGTACACATGATAATAGCTGTTGCTTGATAATAAGCGGTTCAATTGCTCGGCAGTCATTCTCTTTTTAATGTTGTAGTTTCTGCCGTGAAAAATGACAAGGTCATGGTCCCCGACCTTAAAGAACAGAATGTCTGTCTCCACCTCGAAGTCCTCATATACATTTCTGGCTTCCAGCAGGCTGCTCATTCGTGTTCCCCCTTTATACATAATTAACATTGATGTTAGCGCTTTCATTATAGCATACTCTTTTTGCTTTGAGAAGTCTTATTTTTGAAATGTTTTTTGTCATTTTTTCCGTTGCATTTGTCATACATCACGAAAAACTGTAAATTATATAGATGGCTGATATGCATCCATAACCACAAGTTGGAGGAGGAGTACCCAGATGAATGAGAATACGAAGCTGCTGTTGTTTACCGGCTCTTATGCAACGGCTGAGGAGAGCGGAGTTCAGGTGTTTGCTTTTGACGGTGAAGCCGGAGGGACACTTGAGCGATTGGATACAGCTGACGGCATAACGAACCCGACGTTCGTAAATGTGGACCCTTCCGGGCTGAAGCTGTATGCGATTGGCGAGAAGCCAAGTGGTGAGGGCGGCAAAGAGGGAGAGATTGTTACCTTCGCGATTGAGCCGAAGACCGGCAAGCTGACTGAATTGAAGCGAACTCCGACGATGCCTGCCGCAGGTACGGGTCAAACCACGACCTGTAATATCAATAGAGATACTGAAAGCGAACATATTGTAGTATGCAGCTATCACGGGGGAACGGTAGGACTGCTCACCCTGGATGCAGACGGGATACCCGAAGCCCTGACGGATATTGCAGTACATACCGGACACAGAGATCTTCCGGGCCACGACCGGCCGCATCCGCATTCGGCCATCTTCAGTCCGGATGAGCGCTTCCTGTTTGTGTCTGATCTGGGGCTGGATCTGATCCGGACCTACCGGATTAACAAAGAAGCGAAGAAGCTTGAAGCGCTTGGAGATACTGCATTGCATGAAGGAGCGGGACCGCGCCATTTCGTGTTTCATCCGGATGGCAAATCCGCTTATGTGATCAATGAGCTGGATTCCACCGTAACTTCCTTCCTGTATGATGCTGCTGCAGGGACTCTGCAGACGGCATTTACGGTATCGACACTTCCTGAAGGTTACACGTCAGGGAATAACAGCTGTGCCGAAATTGCATTTTCCAGGGATGGCAGATATCTGTACGGCTCTAACCGCGGCCACGACAGTGTTGTGGTCTACGCTGTAAATCCGGCATCGGCTGAGCTTACATTGGTGGAGCATGTATCCACAAGAGGGGGGCATCCGCGCCACTTCACGGTAACGCCGGACGGAGCCTATCTGATTGTTGCCAACCGGGACGGCAATAATCTGGTGGTCTTCTCACTGGATGCTGCCGGCGGACGGTTAACCTTCACAGGAAATACGGCGGAATTGTCCAAGCCGGTCTGTGTCATGCCTGCTGTATTTGCCGGATAAGTTATTGGGCCGGACAACAACTGTTAAGCGTAATACTTGTCCAGACAGGCAACAATGGCAAAAGGAACACCGGAATGGCTTGCTCCGGTGTTCCTTTTGAATTCGGGACGGTTAATTTGTAGGTGTTAGGCCCAGAGATGCGCTGGCGGGACTGCTTATTTGAGTGAGACGGGCTTCAGCGGCACTACCGTGGAGACTGCCGATTTGAAGAGTACGTTCTGTCTGCCGTCACCTTGACCCTGCAAGGTGATAGTATAAGCGTCATAAGAGGTTACGAGTCCCTGCATTTTGACTCCGTTAGTTGTAAAAATGGTCACGGGCACTTTTGTTGAGATACACTGGTTCAACAAACGTTCCTGTAATTTTAGACTTTCCACTTTGGCAGCACTCCATTTTTATATGAATTAACTTCTTAGGCAATTATAACACGGGAGAGACTCTCCCAGGAAATCTGTCATCGGGCGCGGAAATAGACAAGGGGGTAGTTATGCTTTATTATCATTACTGGTCCGGCGGATTTCGCCGTTTTATATGGTTTTTGCTGGGATTTATCCTGATCGCTGTATTGGTGAAGCAGGGCGGAGCTGCAGGCTTCGACCGTGCCGTTATACATATCGTGCAATCTATGGAATCGCCGCCGCTCACTTCGCTGGCCAAAAGCTTATCGCTCGTCGGCTCCTCGAGGCTGGCTATCGGGATTTCGCTGCTGACTATGACTATATTATTCTTCGCCTTGAAGCACCGGATGGAGCTGGCTTTGTTTCTGTGGGTAGGCTTAGGCTCCCAATTGCTGAATACACTGCTGAAGCTGTGGTTTCACCGCGAACGTCCCACTATACACAGACTCATTGAACAGGCAGGGTACAGCTTTCCGAGCGGACATTCTATGGCTGCCTTCTCTTTATACGGAGTGATTGCCTATCTTCTCTGGAGGCATATGCACAACAGACGTGAGCGATTCATCCTGATTCTCTTCACCGTGCTGATGACCGGCGGGATCGGCTGGAGCCGGATTTATCTGGGAGTGCATTATCCCAGTGATGTGATCGGCGGATACGCAGCCAGCGGCGCATGGCTGATGCTGTCTGCCGCCTGCTTCGAGGCTTACCGGAACTTCAGGGAGCGCCAGGGGTCAGGGCCGCACAGCAAAAAGGATGCCCGCAAGTAATCTGCAGGGCATCCGCATTATTGACTGTAGCTTTAGCGCGTCTTCGGCGCAGCAGGCTGCTGTGAAGGCTTGGCCTGGTGAAACTGAGCCGCACGGCTAAGGCTCAGCTTGATCATTACGGGCAGCCCGGCCTTCAGCTTGTCGGCGTCCTCTTTCGTAATCCGGCCGTCCTTGACCGACTCGTCGACCTTGAGGATGGCGGCTTCACTCAGCTTCTGGATGTACTGATCTTCGCTCCAGCCCTTTTTCTCCTGGGCGAGGGCAGAGAGTGTCTTGCCTGCCTTCAGGCTTTCTATCAGCTCTGAACGGTCCATCTCAAGCAGCTTAGCCGTTTCATTGATGATGAAATGGCCACCGGCCCGGAAGTTCTTGTTCCCGCTGTGAGGATGCCCATGCTCCTTGCCGGCGTGTATGGAATCCGGTGCGGAAGTGGGTGTGCCGGCAGACGGATTCTCTGCAAAAGCGGCAGCCGGTGCCATAGTGAGCATTACGGCTGCAGTGAATGCAGTTATTCTTTGAATAGGGTTGTTCATGATTCACCTCTTCTGAGTTGTGTGTTGGCTGACATGTACCCAGTATTCCCCGAAAGCTGAAAGAATCCTTAAACCCGGCTTAAGCCATACTAAAATTCGCCAGCGTGCTTCATGGGTAATAATGTGTGTGCAATTATTAGAGATTTACCGAATACCTTCAGGATATACATAAATTTTTAATCACAGCATCTATATTGAAATAGATCAAGCTTTTTAGGAGGGATGGATTTGGCTTTTGGTGCCCGCATACTCAAAACAGGAATGGCAGTCACGCTCGCACTTTACCTGTCCGTTCTATTTAATTTCGCCTCCCCTGTCGGTGCGGCTATAGCGGCTATTTTTGCAATGCAGCCATCCATATACAGATCATGGAGGTATTTCCTCGATCAGATTCAGACCAGCACCATGGGAGCTGTGATAGCACTGCTGGGCGGAATGCTGCTGTCCAATGAACCGATTGCGGTCGGGCTGGTATGTATTCTGGTGATTATGATCAGCATGAAAATGAACCGAGCTGATACAATCGGCCTGACGCTGGTTACCGTAATCTCCGTAATGGAGGCTTCCGGGCAGTGGCAATTTGCGCTCACCCGTTTTCTGCTGACGCTGACCGGTATTCTGTCGGCATTCATTATTAATATCGCTGTCTTTCCGCCGAAGCCGCGCAAGCAGTACATCCAGCAGATTGAGAATGTGTTCACCAGCCTGTCACTGCTGCTAAGGACTGCGGTATCGCATGAAATGAAGGAAAGTGTGTTCCGGGACGAGAAGAACAGTCTGGAAGGTTCCATTAAGGCACTAGCTGACAAGTATGCATTGTTCGAAGAGGAGCAGAAGCAGCTAAGAAGGGCGAAATACAGTCAGACAAGGCAGATGGTGGTGTATAAGAATCTGCTCAATTCTCTGCAGAAGGGGTTTCAGGTGCTGGAGGCTATAGACCGGCATTACTTCCAGGCCGAGCGAACAGAACGTACCGATGAGCTGTTTGACCGGCATCTGGAGCAGCTGATTAAATATCATGAGTACATCCTGCTGAAATTCGAGGATAAGCTGAAGCCGGGTGCGAATGATTCTGAACTACTGGCAGAAGACAACGACCGTTTTCTGGAGGCGGCGATCCACGGGTATGATCCGGAGAAATCCGGGCAGCTGCGGTTGTCCGTGGTGGCAGCGGCAATATATGATTACGGCTATCAGCTGGATCGTCTGGATAGGGTGGCTGATCAGATTAACCGGATGAACACGGACGAGAAGGACACTGCCGATATGACGGGGAAAATATAAAGAACAAAAAATCCGGTCCCAGAGGGACCGGATGAATATATACATCATAAGGTTATGTATTGCGTGAAGCAATTCTTATCTTATAAATAAATTGTGCCGGAAACTTGTAAAAGCGCTAAAGAGTTGGTAATATAAAAAGATATCAAATAAAACCTAATTCAAAAAAACATAGTTATTCAATTTAATTATAACATGTAGAATTATGAATGTCAACCTTCTGAAGGGGATGAAATGCATTGGATAAACATGATCACGAGTGGCAAGAGGAGCAGGAGCGGGTAACCGGAATTACCAGGCAGTTATCTACCCACATCCGGCTGCTGTCGGAGGAGCTTGGACTCCACCGTACGGATGTCGTGGATATGCGCAAGGACTTCTGGGAAGAAGTTACCGTGAACTTCAGCAGTCCTGACGATCTGGGCGAGACCTCAACAAGTCTGCGGCAGCAGGCGCAGATCCTGAACGAACGCGAACGCCATCATCTGCAGTCCAGTAAAGCACTCAAAAAATATAAAAAGCTGGTCGTATCCCCCTACTTTGGCCGGATTGATTTCTCGGAATCCGCTGATGCTGCGGCAGATAAAATCTATCTGGGCATCGGTTCACTGATGGAGGATAACGGAACCTTCCTGATCTACGACTGGCGGGCCCCGATATCGAGCCTGTATTACGACGGTGCGCCGGGGCCGGCGGCCTATGACACACCGGGCGGACTAATTACGGGGAACATGAAGCTCAAACGCCAGTTTGTAATCGATAATGGAGAGATCGAAGTCATGTTCGATACCGGCGTAACGATCGGCGATGAGCTGCTTCAGCAGGTGCTGAGCCACAGCGCCGATGACCGGATGAAGAGCATCGTTGCGACCATCCAGAAGGAGCAGAATGCAGTGATCCGCAACGACAGAAGCCGGATGCTGGTTGTGCAGGGTGCGGCCGGAAGCGGCAAGACCTCAGCTGCGCTGCAGCGGGTAGCCTATCTTCTCTACAAATACCGCGAGGTGCTGCAGGCAGACCAGATGCTGCTCTTTTCACCGAACCCGCTGTTTAACAGCTATGTATCAACCGTTCTGCCTGAACTCGGTGAAGAGAATATGCAGCAGACTACCTTCCAGATGTATCTGGAGCACCGGCTCGGACAGGAGTTTCAGCTGGAGGATGTGTTCAATCAGACGGAGAGCCTGCTGAACGCGCCGGATGGGCCGGAAGCCTCCATACGCAGAGCAGGGATCACCTATAAATCCTCCGTATCTTTCCTGGATGTCATCCGGCGCTATGTAAACCTGCTGGAGCACGAAGGCATGATGTTCAAGCCGTTGATGTTCCAGGGGCGTGCGGTTGTCGGCAAGGAAGAGATGGAGCGCCAGTTCTATAGCTATGATCCGAATATCAAGCTGGCTAACCGGATCGAACTGATGACCGGCTGGCTGCTCAAAAGAATAGCAGCATTTAGCATTGAGGAACGCAGTGCATCATGGGTCGAGGACCAGATTGAGCTTATGGACAACAGCGACTATCAGCGTGCTTACAACATGATGCGCCGCAAGGGCGGAGGGCATAATGATAGCTTTGATGATTTTGAAACGGAGAAAATCATGCTCGCCCGTTATATCGTCAGCCAGCGCCTCAAGCCGCTGCGCGGGTGGACCAAACGCGGACGGTTCGTTGATGTGAAGGGGCTGTACAGCCGGCTGTTTACCGACCGGGAGTTAATGGACAGCATGAACAGCAGCCAGGTTCTGCCTGATGTATGGGATGACATCTGCAGCTTCACGCTGGCTACCATTGCCGGGAACGAACTGGCCTATGAAGACGCGACACCATTTCTGTATTTGAAGGAGCTCAGTCAGGGCTTCCGTACCAATACACTGATCCGTCATGTGATTGTCGATGAAGTGCAGGATTATTCGCCGTTCCAGCTGGAATTCATGCGCCGGCTCTTTCCGCGGGCCAAAATGACTGTACTGGGTGATCTCAACCAGGCAATCTACGCGCAAGGTGAGGTGTTGGGGGATTTGGCCGGGCTGGTCAGCATCTATGGTGAAGAGAACACGGAAGTGATCTCATTGACCCGCAGCTACCGCTCTACCTATGAGATTGTCGAGTTTACACGGGCGATGATTCCCGGAGGGGAGAAAATCGTACCGTTTAACCGGCGCGGCGAGGAGCCTTTGCTGACGGTCGTGGACAGTGAAGCCGACCTGCTGGCCTCGGTGGAGCAGGATGTGCTGAATCTGCATGCACAGGGCTATCATTATGTAGCTGTTATCTGCAAAACAGCGGAAGAAAGTGCACGGGTGCATAATGAACTGCAGAGCAGGCTGCCGGTAAGGCTGGTTACCAAGGAAACGCCTAATTTCCAAAAGGGCACTCTGGTGCTGCCCGCCTACCTGGCTAAAGGCGTGGAGTTCGATGCGGTAATTATCTACGATGGCTCGGCAGAGAAATATGGCCGTGAGCATGAACGCAAGCTTTTCTATACAGCCTGTACCCGGGCGATGCATCTGCTTCACATCTACAGCCTGGGGCAGCCTAATCCGTTCCTTCCGGCTGCGGTGCGTGAGACTGTATCGGCAGGAGCTTTACAGGACTGAGAGCAATGGATTGTCTGCAGAACCGTCTAAGCGTGTAAACGCCGGGCGGTTTTTTTGACGCTGGCGAATATCAGACTCCAGAAAAAACCACAATAAAAGGTGTTATGAACGATGAGCGCCGCCCTGTACAGCAGCATTCGGTTCACCGGAGTGGCACTTGGACCGCCGATGGTTCGCTGCTGCTGATGTCATGGGGGCATTGGAAGGTATTTGAACTATAGCGGGGGTTAGGTGCGGCTGATTACTTCCTGTGCATGAGAGTGGCGTCTTCTGCTACGCTGTGATGCATAGACGAAGAGGTAGATTCCGAGCAGCAGGACAGGTGCGATTATGGAGTATCTGTACATAACGGCATAGCTTGTATATAAGGCAATTGCACCAAGCAGCAAGGTGCCGATGGCGACTCCGAGATCAAGGGAGTTAAAGAACATGCCGTTAGCCAGTCCGCGCTGGCGCGGTTCTACGGATTGGATCATCCAGGTCTGGAGTGCAGGCTGCATCGACCCGAAGCCGAAGCCGTAACATAGGGCGGCAGGGAACAGTGCAGCTGTCGTTGATGCAAAAGAGAGCAGCAGCAAACCGCCGGCGATAAACAGGCTTCCAGGGATGAGCAGTGCTGCCGGGCCAAAGCGGTCATAAATCTTGCCCGACAGCGGACGGATAATCACAATCGACACGGCATTGAACAGGAAGAAGTAGGCTACGTGGGGCAGGCTCTTCTCAGCTCCGAAGAGCGCCAGGAAGCCAATCAGTCCGCCATAGGAGATGGATAACAGGAAGTTAAGCAGGCAGGGAAGAAACAGCCTGCGGTACGCCCCGCCCCCGGAGGCAGCAACGGGTGCTCCTGCGGGCTCTTTGTGCTGCGGGGGCAAGGTCTTGGCCAGGCGGTAGCCCAGCGGGAAGATAATGGCCAGCGCAGCTCCCGCGCCGAGGAGCAGGGAGCCAAAGCCGGGTCCCTGCAGCAGGCTGAGCCCGATCAGCGGACCGGCGGACATCGCCAGACTGGTGGACAGCCCGAAATAGCCCATGCCTTCACCCATCCGGCGGACAGGGATCACATCGGAGGCCATAGTCGGAAAGGCAGTACTGGCCATTCCGAAGCCAACGCCGAATAACATCCGGAGCAGCAGCAGGGCGGCGATACTGCCTGCGAAGTAATAGCCGGCCACGGCCGCGAGTGAAACGGACAGTCCGAGGAAGATCAGCAGATTACGGCCGCCCTTCTCCATGGCTTTGGCCGAGAATAGACGGGAAGCGATAGCGCTGAGTGCGAACAGGCTGGTTACGAGGCTGACCTGCACGGAAGTTGCATGCAGTGTTCCTTCCGCATACGCAGGAAGGGTGGATAAGGTCATCTGCAGGCCGGTGAACAGCAGCAGATTGCATAGGGTGAGAGTAATAAAGGACTTGGTCCATAGACGTTCTGTTGAATTGCTCAAAGGTGTATGCTCCTATTCTTGATGGTTAGTGTTGTGGTAGATCAGCTCCAGCATGCTGCGGAGCTCTTCAAGCTGCTGCGGATTCAGCCCGGCCACGGCAGTATTAATGGTCTGCTGCTCCAGCTCGAGCGTATTTCCGATAAGCGACTGCCCTTCTTCTGTGGCGTAGAGCTGAAAAGCCCTGCGGTCACCGGGATTCATTGACTTGCTGATGAATCCTTTCTTGAGCAGGAGTTCAACGATCCGTGCAGTGGTCGGCTGGTCCTTGGCGGCAGCAGCGGCAACCTCCTTCTGGCTGATCCCGCTGCGGTCACAGATCATGAGCAGGACCGACCATTGCTCGGGTGTAATATCATAAGGCTTCAGAGCCCTGGCAAAGCCGGTGGTAATCCTGCGGTGGGTGGAGCCCAGCAGGAAACCGAGAAATTGCTTCGGAGAAGAATGCGGCATAAAAATGCTCCTTCGGAAATATAGTTGTTATGACAATTATAGTTGCAACAAGCAAATTGGTCAAGGCATTTGCGGGACGCAAACAACAAAAAGCCCCCCCCCCCCCCCCCCCGGGGGGGGGGGGGGGGGCTGAACTAATAAACCGTAATGAGTTTAAACTTGCGGCACTTTCTCCCAATCCTTCAGGAAACGCTCAATTCCGTTGTCTGTCAGCGGGTGCTTCCAGAGGGAAGGCAAGAGTGAACCAGGGATGGTAGCAATATGAGCGCCGGCAATAGCTGCTTGCTCTACGTGGGCGATATTGCGGATGCTGGCTGCAATGATTTCGGATTTCAGGCCATAGTTAGTGAGAATGGTCTTCAGATCCTTGATCAGCTTCATGCCGTCAACGCCGATATCATCCAGACGTCCGACGAACGGGCTGATATAAGTAGCTCCCGCTTTGGCTGCCATGAGGCCTTGAGCAGCGGAGAATACGAGCGTAACGTTAGTTTTGATGCCTTTCTTAGTCAGTTCATAACAAGCTTCAAGGCCATCTTCAGTCATTGGCAGCTTGATTACGACGTTCGGAGCCCATTCAGCGATTTCGTAAGCTTCCTTAAGCATTTCTTCCGCTGTGAGACCGATAACTTCAGCACTGACCGGACCGGGAACAATCGCCACGATCTCTTGGATTACATCTTTAAACAATCTGCCTTCCTTGGCGATCAGCGACGGGTTCGTCGTTACGCCATCCACTAATCCGAGGCGGGTAATACGTTTGATTTCCTCAATATTTCCGGTATCCAAGAAAAATTTCATTTCCAGGTATCCTCCCTTGATTTCGTATGGATTGACAAATCAGTTTGCTCCACTTCATTATGAGACATGCCAGGGGAAGTTTCAACTGTTAATTTGAATATCTCAAAATAACTTTATAGATAAAACGCTTAAATGAACATTTCTTGCGTCTGGGCCATTCACGGCAGACTTCTCTACATGATAATATAGAAACGGTATTGTCCATTTCATGCGATTGGCGGTGAAGGGAATATTTACTTTGATTGGAAGTGTGGTGCTGTTTCTGCTGTTCGCCGCCGGAATTATTGCCTTTCAGAACAGCAGAATGCTTGCTGAACGGGAGAATGATTCATCCAGAGCCTATACCGGCCATTTGATGTATTCTGTATATCATCAGACTTTCTCTCCGAATGAGGAGTTGCCGGAAGCAGTCCCTTTATTTCAATTCACGCTGTTTGACGGGGCGGACGGAGAGTCCTTCATCACGCATGCGCTGTGCAGGGTTGCTGCCGGACGGGGCGAGATGGTGTTGTCCGACGCGCAGAATTATATGCTCAGCAATCTCCGCCAGGCCGCGCTGCAGGGAGTCCGGTTTGAACATTTATCTTTTCCGGGCAAGGCTGCCCGCAGGGGGGAGAAGGAATTGATTAAAGCGCTGGAGACAGCGGCGAAACAGGAGGCCGAACATGCAAATCACAGTTAACAATGTAGTGATTTCAGTAAGTGAAGGCAATATTACCGCCTGGCAGGGTGAGATGATTGTGAATGCATCCAACTCAGGCCTCTACGGGGGCGGGGGAGTGGACGGAGCGATTCACCGGGCGGGCGGACCCCGGATTGCAGAAGAATGCGCTGTAATCCGGCAGAAGCAAGGCGGGATACTCCCCGGACAAGCCGCGGTAACCACAGCAGGTCTCCTCCCGTTCCGGGGAGTCATTCATACCGTAGGACCGATTTGGAAAGGGGGCACCGCAGGAGAGACGGCTATTTTATCCCAATGTTATAGCAGCAGTCTCAGTCTGGCATGCTCTTACGGAGCACGGAGTGTCGCCTTTCCGAACATCAGTACCGGAATTTATAACTTTCCCAAAGAGCTGGCCTGCAAGACGGCGCTTGATTCAGTCGTCACTTATGTGCGTGAACGGACATCAGCGGAGCTCCCGCTGCAGCGGATTGAATTTATCTGCTTTGAACATGACAATGCCATACTATATGAGGCCATGCTCAAAGATTATAGCTGAGCTGACAGTGTAGGCCTGCCTGCTGATCTGTTCGGGCCTTACATATTGTCCTGAACTATCCGTTAGGCGTGATATTTACCCGTGGGTGCGTTCAGTACCCATTCGAGCATCATCATCATATCTTCCAGCCGGGTTAGCTGGACATTCAGCGCTGCCCGCTGCGGATCACCGGCAGACAAGGGGGCCAGCCGCGACTCCAGAGATCTGCGCTGAAGCGTCAATTCGTTGATTTTGGATTGAATCTGATTTTCGGTTCTCATCCGGAATCCTCCTGGTGTGCATTATTGTACTTGGTTCATTATAACGGATAACATGGGGGTAATAAAATGAGTATCAATGTTAAGCAGCTGGCAGCAGAGAAAGCCGTCGAGTACGTGCAGGACGGAATGAAGGTAGGGCTGGGTACCGGTTCTACGGCTTACTGGGCCATCCGCAAGCTGGGTGAACGTGTTAGCGAAGGCTTGAACATCTCGGCAGTGGCAACCTCGCAGGCTTCGGAGGATCAGGCCCGTGAGCTGGGGATTCCGCTGGTTGCTTTTGGCGAGGTGGATTCTCTGGATCTGACCATTGACGGCGCGGATGAGCTTGATGGTGCACTGCAGCTGATCAAAGGGGGAGGCGGCGCGCTTCTCCGCGAGAAGATTGTTGCGATGGGCAGCACCCGTATGATTGTGGTCGCAGATGAGAGCAAGGCAGTGACCACACTTGGCAAATTCCCTTTGCCGGTTGAGATCGTGCCGTTTGCCTGGGAGTGGACTGTCGCTGACCTGGCCAAGCTTGGCTGTAAGCCGGAGCTGCGCCGCAGCGGCGGTGAGCTGTATAAGACGGATAACGGCAACTATATTGCCGACTGCCGCTTCGAGGCTATTGACTCGGCTGCTGATCTGGCGCTTGCCCTCCAGCGTATTCCGGGAGTCGTGGAGCACGGGCTGTTCATCGGCATTGCCGATATGGCAGTGATCGGCAAGAATGACGGCACCATTGAAATCATTGAAGGTGAGAGCAATCTCTAACACGCGTAAACACCGCCGGAAAGGAAAACCGGCAGCAAATAGACAGAAGCTGCCCCCGGGGCGGCGGATACTGGCCTGGCTGCTGTTGCTCATATACAGTGCAGTGCTGATCTACTGGATGTTTCTCGGCTTTGGACGGACGGTTCAGACGGAGGGGCCGCTGCGCTACAATCTGGAGCCGCTGCGCACAATGCGTCTGTATTTTGATATGAGTAACGGAGTGTCTTACTCGGGGCGGCTGGTCAACCTGCTGGGTAATGTTGCCGTGTTTGTGCCTTTTGGCATCCTGCTGCCCCTGGTTAGCACCGCTTACCGCTCACTGCTGCGGTTAACGCTTGTATCCGTTCTATGTATAATAGTGCTTGAGCTGATGCAAATGCTGCTGCGGGTGGGCAGCCTCGATATTGATGATCTGCTGCTTAACCTGCTGGGGGTATGGACGGGATATGCACTGCTGCGGCTGGTGCGGGGATAGGCGGAGGCTGCTCTGAACCTTTGATCTCACCGGAAACAGGAGAACATTCCCCACTTAAGCATGTGCTTTCGAAGCAGGTTTGCAGGAAGCCGCTTAATGGTGGGGAGTGCTAAACAAACTTTTAGGAGGTCAAATAATGTTGATTGATTTGAAGCCGCTTGTCGGAACCCCTGAGGTGAACGAACTGCTGGCTTATGCGGTTATAGATGATCCGGATGCGCTGGAGCGCACGTCGGCAGAATACCGGGAGCAAGCGGCACTGCAGCTATGCGGCTGGGAGGAAGAAGGGCTGCTGCTCGGCCTCACCGGCTTTGAAGAGACTGAAGACGGTTCGCTGGATATCCGCCATATCGCAGTGCTGCCGGAGAACCGGGGCAAAGGCTATGCGCGGGGGATGATTCTGGAGCTGGTGACGACCCGTCAGCCGCGTTATCTGGTGGCGGAGACCGAAGATGAGATTGCCGCGGATTTCTACCGCAGCCTTGGATTTATGGTATACAGCCTGGGCGAGAACGCTGCCGGAATCGAAATGTTCCGCTGTGTGTACGAGGTTGAAGAGACCGAGGACGAGGAGTAAAGCGGAAGGCTGGTATCAACGTAACAGAACATTACTGACAGAATATATGGGAAGAGAATAGCCATTCAGCACTTTACGGTGCAGAGTGGCTGTTTTTGCGCTGGAATGTAAAATTCATGATCAGCGGTTGACTTTTTAAGAATAGGACAATATAGTTTTACTGTGAAACTGTTCTACACGTGAACTATTATTTCGTAAAGGAGGAACCCGCATGAAAAAGGATGCAGAGGAATGGATCAACCGTTACGTGGACGCATATATGGTGGTTACCAGGCAGATTAACGCCAGGCTCAGGGATATTTTTGGCGAAGGGCTGACGAATGACCAGTTCCTGATCCTCCGGCTGATTGCCGGACAGGAGAAATGTACTTCCACCTATCTGGCTGAGGCTGTAGCGGTGGGCAAAAGCTCAATTACGGCTATTATCAACCGGCTGGACGAAGCGGGAATGATTGAACGGACCCGTGATGAGAATGACCGCCGGCAGGTGTATCTGACGATGACGGAGCATGGCAAAAGTGTCTACAGCACTTCCGAGAAGCAGATGCAGGAGGTTATCTCCCCCTACTTGTTCCACTTCGAGGATCACGATATCGAGCGGTTCATTACGATGTTTGAGAAGCTGGCATTTCTGATGCAGGAACCAGGAGGTAGAAACCATTGAGAACCATTTTAAAAGCAAGATGGGCAATTATCGCTATATGGCTGGCGGTGGCAGTAGTGTTATTCCTGACCGCCCCGGCTATGTCCGATCTGGTACGGGAGAAGGGGCAGATCTCGGTCCCGGCAGGATACACTTCGTCAAAGGCCGCCGAAATCATGAAGGAAGTGGCAGAAGCCAAAGGCGGGGAAACGGTACATCAGGTTGCGCTTGTGTTCAACAAGCCGGAGGGCCTGCAGGCTGCGGACACCGAGAGTATTAAGCAAGGCGTTGAGAAGCTGGCCGCGAATAAGGATTCCCTGAATCTCAGTGCGATCACTGATCCTTTTACACAGCCTGAACTTAAGGATACCCTTATTGCCAAAGACGGCAATACGATCATGGTTGCCTTGTCGGTGCAGGGCGGAGAGGAAGAGGTTAAAGAGCTGCCGGCCAAGGCCGGGGCATTGCTGGGTGAAGTCACCTCTGATCATTATATGACCAGTGAAGGGCTGATTACAGAAGATACGATTGCCAGCTCGGAAGCCGGGCTGAAGAAGTCGGAATACATTACAGTTGTCTTTATTCTGCTCATTCTGTTCGTTGTGTTCCGCTCATTCGTAGCGCCGTTTGTGCCGCTGCTTACCGTGGGGCTGAGTTATATTGTGTCACAGTCGGTTGTGGCTTTTCTGGTGGACCGGTTTGATTTCCCCCTGTCCACGTTCACACAGATATTCATGGTCGCTGTTATGTTCGGGATCGGGACGGATTACTGCATTCTGCTGATCAGCCGGTTCAAGGAAGAGCTTGCCCATTCCGAGGATACGAAAAGTGCCATTATCTCTACTTACCGTAAAGCGGGCGGTACCGTATTCTATTCAGGGCTGGCGGTGTTCGTCGGATTCCTGGCGATCGGCCTGTCCAAATTCATGCTGTACCGTTCAGCGGTCGCGGTGGCTGTCGGGATCGCCGTGATGCTGCTGGCGCTTGTGACGATTGTACCGTTCTTCATGGCGGTGCTGGGCCAAAAGCTGTTCTGGCCGTCACGCGGCAAGCTGGAGCACAGCGAGAGCCGGATTTGGGGGGCGGCAGGCTCCTTCTCCCTGAAGAGACCCTGGGCTGCGCTGCTGATTGTGGCAGTCATCGTTGTGCCGTTCCTGCTTACATACAGCGGGAAGCTGAGCTTCAACAGCATGGATGAAATCGGCTCGGATTACGCGTCGGTCAAAGGCTTCAACATTATCTCGGAGAGCTTCGGTCCGGGTGAGTCGATGCCGGGCAAGATTGTCATTAAGAATGATGACCGGATGGATACGGCTGAATATATGGGCCTGGCGGAGAAAATCAGCCGTGAGCTGGAAAAGGTGGACGGAGTCAAGGCTGTGCGCAGCATGTCCCGTCCGACCGGGGAGCAAATTAATGATTTCCTGATCCCTACACAGGTCGCTACGCTCGCAGACGGGCTGGATCAGAGCAATGAAGGCTTAACCAAAATTCAGAGCGGGCTTGCAGAAGCAAGCGAGCAGCTGAAAGAGAATGGGCCGAAACTCACAGAGGCCGCATCCGGGAGCGCCAAGCTGACGGAAGGTACAGCTGAGCTCAAGAAAGGCATCGATGCGCTGGGTGACGGCTTATCGCGTATTGAGAACGGCATCCGCAGCGGATCAGCCGGAGCCGGAGAGATTAAGGCCGGCCTCTCGCAGGCGGCGGCAAGCGCGAAACAGCTGGCAGCGGCCAATACGGCACTGCTCGAAGGCTACAAGAAGATCGGCAGCGGCCTGACGGCGCTGGATGGAGGGTTTGCCGGCCTGCAGACACAGCTTCAGGGTGTTGCGGACGCCCTGACAGGTCTGGAAGGCTCCTTCGCAGGACTTGAGACTGCACATCCGGAGCTGCTGCAGGATATCAATTACCAGACGATCAAAGGTACAGTGACGCAGAGCGGCGCTGGAGCTGCAGGGCTGGCCGGAGGGCTGGGCCAGATTTCAGCCCAGCTCAAAGGGGCGGCAGCGGGGCTGAGCGAAGCCAATGCCGGTTATGCCAAAGCGGCAGCAGGCCAATCCGCGCTGGTTAAGGGGCTGGATCAGCTGGTGGCCGGTATCGGCCAGCTGCAATCCGGCCTGAATCAGGCGGCAGACGGACAGGGGCAGATTGTCGGCAAGCTTCCGTCCATCACCAGCGGGCTGGATCAGCTGCAGGGCGGACAGCAGCAGCTCGCGGATGGTTTCGGTGAGCTTACAGGCCAGCTCGGCCAGCTGCAGGGCGGACTTACCCAAAGTGCGGATGGCCTGGGACAAATTACTGGCGGCCTGAGCTCCGCACAGGATTATCTTAAGCAGATTCAGGATGCCAAGGATGACGAGCTGAGCGGGTTCTTCGTACCGGCAGAGGCGCTTGAAGCTGACGGCATTCAGCAGGTATTTGACACCTATCTGTCCGGAGACCGCAAGGTCATGACACTGGATGTTGTATTCGCTGAGAATCCATACAGTGCTGAAGCCATTGACAGTGTGGGGGATATCCAGGCGGCAGTGGACCGCGCCGTGGCCGGTACGAAGCTGGAAAATGCGGAGACAGCCATGAGCGGCGTGACCAGCACCTACAGCGATTTGCAGAAAATCTCTAATGAGGATTACACGCGGACGGTGATTCTGATGCTGGGTGGTATTTTCATCATATTGGTGCTGCTGCTCCGGTCAATCATTATGCCGCTGTATCTGATTATCTCCCTGCTGATTACCTACTTTACAGCACTGGGCGTAACGGAGGCGATCTTCGTCCATCTGCTGAACTATTCCGGGATCACCTGGACGACTCCGTTCTTCAGCTTCGTCATGCTGATTGCCCTCGGGGTAGATTATAGTATCTTCCTGATGGCCCGGTTCAATGAGAATAAAACATGGGATGTGCGTGAAGCCATTCTGCATGCCATGCGGAATATGGGGACGGTAATTCTGTCAGCCGTTGTTATCCTGGGCGGTACCTTCGCCTCGATGTATCCTTCAGGGGTACTGTCGATGATGCAGATTGCCACCGTGGTGCTCTCGGGTCTGGCCCTGTACGCATTGCTGTTCCTTCCGTTCTTCGTGCCGGTAATGGTTCGGCTGTTCGGGCGGGCCAACTGGTGGCCGTTCAGTACGGCAGCTGCAGAGGAACAGCCGAAATCCCTGAATCTCTAAGGTTCAGGATTACCTGATAAGTTACAATAAAGAGCAGGCTTCCGGTTTAATGGAGCCTGTTCTTTGCTGTTTACGTAAGAGGAAGAGAAAATAATTACTCGTGCTGAGGTAACCTTATGCGCCTGTGCTTCATCTAAACAGATATATACAACTAACAAGTGAGAAGCAGCTGCTTCTCGAAGGAAGGGAGGAGATCTACCCTGGATACCGTACAAGAGGATCTGGTCCAGCGTGCACAGGCAGGCGACAGTGAGGTCTTCATCCAACTGGTGAAGAGTCTGGATAGGCGGATGTACAGTATGGCGAAGTCCATGGTCAGGAATGACGAGGATTGTGCGGACGCCATGCAGGAGACTGTACTGAAGGCATTTAGAGCAATCTCCGGATTGAAGGAGGCGGCATATTTCAACACTTGGCTGTTTCGTATCTTGATCAATGAATGCAACATGATTCTGCGCAGACGGGACAGGGTGGTAGTCATGTCCGATCCGCCGGAGAGCATAGAGTCCTCTTCTTCGACTGCAGAAAAAACCAGACTGCACCGGGCCAGAAAAACCTTATATCAATCTCTCGCGCAACCCGTAGAAAGGAAGGTGAACGTATGAGTCAGCAGCCATTGGAGAGCAGGCTGGCAGGTCTCAAGGAAGAGAGTCTTCCTGAACTGCCGGAACTTGTGCACACACGTATGGAGGATACTTACCGGATGATCGTTGAACGGGATGAGGTAAGCTTGGAGGAGACTCCAGACAAGGACATCTCCAAACACAGGAGAAAACATAGCTGGCTGTACCGGGTGATAATCAGTGCAGCGTCAGTGGCTGCGGGGCTTGGGATCATCATTAGCCTGGGGTTCATCTCTCCGGCAATGGCAGAGACCTTGAAGCAGCTGCCCTTCATGGAAAGTGTATTTAATCTTGTTGGAGATGCCGGGCTTCAAAAAGCAAATAATGCAGGTCTAACCACAAATATTCAGCAGAGCGTTACTCAGGACGGGACGACGATCAGTGTTTCGGAACAAATGTATGACGGAAGCCGCTTGTCAGTGGTGCTTACCCGTGCTCAGGCAGACGGTGGTCAAAAGGGGAAATGGTTAGATTTGACCCGCATTGGTGAGGAAACGGGAGGAATTAATAATATTGAGTTTCGGGTGAACGGAAAATCGGTGAATACGGGAAACGCCATGGCTTCGGGAGGTACGGGTGCACCTGACTCTGTCATCGTTACAGCACTGAGTGGAGTTAATCTACAACTCCCTGAGCAATTTGATCTCACAATGTTGGTCTCTATTAATGGAATTGATCAGCCATTCCGCTTTGAGTTTCCGGTGAGCAAGAATACTTTGGGCGATCTTGTGATTGTTCCCGGAGAGGTCAAGGTACATGACCATATTCATTTGCGGGTCACGCGGCTGGAACTAAGCCAAACATCGACCCGGCTGCTAACTGAAATTACGGGAGACCCCGGAGCGGATATCAAGGCTATACAGGAAGCCATTCCAGATAAATACAAGCAACAGGGGAGTTTCATTTTTTGGTTCGAGCTGTGGAATGGGCAAGGGCAAGAGGCCGTTATGGTAGATGGCAGCAGTAGCGGTAACGGGCATACGATATCACAGAGCAGTGTCTTTGAACCTTTTGAGAAGAGGCCGGAGAGTGTCATAATCAAACCTTACGTCTGGAAAGACGGGCATAAGCTTTATATTCCTGAACTTGAAATAACGGTTCCTGTAAAATAACCCAAACAACCTCCGGGGCACGGTAACGTGCAGCAGCCGGAGGTTGTTTGCGGTAAAGGTCCTGTATCATTAATAATAAGCCGCTCAGCGCAGCTTGGCGAAATAGCTGCGCAGGGCCCAGCCGCGCTCCTGACGTTTTTTGTATTTGGGTAATGAACGGTAAATGGCAAGCGATTCGGCAAAAGCACGCTTGGCATCTTCCCCGCGCCCCAACGCCTTGTACATGGAACCCGCCAGATAATAAGCTTCGCTGGAGGAGGTCTGAATCTCCTGGAATTGGCTCACATAGTAGAGGGCCTTGTCGTGGTCCGTATGCCGGAAGGTTTCGGCGAGCCGAAGGTAGGGCTGTCCGTATTGCGCTCTCCGGTTGATCTCCAGGCCCTTGAGCATCTGGGCCTCTCCTTCGGAGAGCAGTCCGAGCTTCAGGTTCGCGTATCCCAGCTCCACCCAATACTCAGCCGATGTTTCGTAACGGTCAACAATTGCTGTCAGAAGCTCCTTGGACTCGCTGTAGCGTTTGCGCTCTGTCAGCAGCCGGGCCAGATCGAATTTGGCGGTTACATCATTCGGGTTCTGCATAATGGTCGTCCGCAGTTTGGAGATCTGACGTCTGCGGCGAAGGGGCTTCGTAACGCTGGGAAAAATCCCGACATAACGGCGGTCCAGGAAATACAGTACGACAAGCAGGATAATCAGGGCCAGAAATGGATTGCCTACCAGCTGGGACAGCAGCAGATAACCGAAAAAAAGTTTAAACATGAATTCCCTCCGTTATGGTTGTGTTTATGTAAGCTTCCTGCAAGAATTAGAGCAGTATGGCAGGGCAATTATACCATATCCTCCTTTTTTAAGGCCATGGCCTTATTATGCAGTTTGGTAATGGCACTACAATTGACAGCCCGTAGGGTAAGACTTAAGCTTTGTGTACAGTTATATTGTCTCATAGCTATATAAGCTCTTACATAATTGTATTCAATTAATTCTCTGAGAGAAGGATGAAATATGGAGACACTCGCAAGCAAGGTCAATTTACGCCCGCTGGGGCAGTCGGATCTATCCGTATCGGCGCTTGGACTGGGCTGCTGGCAGTTCAGCCGGGGAAGCGGCATCGTGGGCCGCTACTGGAGCAATCTTACCGATGCGGATATTCTGGAGATCGTGAAGATCAGCCTGGAAGGCGGAATGAACTGGGTCGATACGGCAGAAATCTATGGAGGGGGCAAATCGGAAGAGGCGCTGGCTCATGTGCTGGATCAGCTGCGGAAGGAAGGCAGCCCGCATGCCGCACCGCTGATCGCTACCAAGTGGTGGCAGCTGCTGCGGACAGCCGGCTCCATTACCGCAACGATTGACCAGCGTATCACCTGTCTGGGAGGAAGAGGAATTGATCTGTATCAGATACACCAGCCGTTCTCCTTATCCTCCATTGCCAGCGAGATGAAAGCTATGGCAGGACTTGTGCGGGCAGGCAAAATCCGTTATGTAGGCGTAAGCAACTATTCGGCCAAGCAGATGGTTGAGGCACACCGGCTGTTGAAAACCTACGGGCTTCCGCTGGTATCCAATCAGGTCAAATACAATCTGCTGCACCGCAATATCGATCAGAATGGGACTCTGGCCGCTGCCAAGGAGCTGGGAATTTCCATTATCGCCTACTCTCCATTGCAGCAAGGCATCCTGACCGGACGCTTCCACAATGATCCGTCGCAGATTGCTGCAGTCTCCCGGATACGGCGGATGCAATCGGGTCTGGACGATGCCAGTCTGACCCGCAGTAAGCCGCTGATTGATTCTCTGGGTAAGCTGGCAGAGAAATATGAGGTGACACCGGGCCAGGTAGCACTTAACTGGCTGATTCATTATCATGGCGACACCGTAGTTGCCATCCCCGGAGCATCCAAAGCCCGCCATGCCCGGGAGAATATCGGAGCCATGGCCTTCCGGCTAAACCCGGAGGAGCTGGAACTGCTGGATGAAGCGTCTTGGGCAGCACTGAAGAAATAATGCGGAATTAGGGGCGTTTTAGCTGCATTTCGTACAATTAAATCAACTGATTATCGAATGACTGGGGGGTTAACTGTATTTTGTACAGCTAAAACCCCTTCTTTCGTTAAATATGGACTTTCGCCCATTTTTAATTGTACAGAATACAGCTAATCCGGCACATTCCGTTTTTTGCTACCTTTTAATTGTATGAAATACAATTATCCGCCGTTTGGCACTTCTGAGAGTTAACATACATAATTAGGCAGGTGCGGGTGCTGGCTCTTTCTGCGTAGGACATATTGAGGGCTAATCAGACCGAGGGAGTGAACTGGAATGAATGAGAAATGCTGGGTAGTCGTACAATATCCCTTGAAAAGCATTAAGGGGAGCCAGCGCGATGAATGGTTGAGGGATAAAGTAACGGAATATCTGAATAAATACTTGGCTGATGCTGAACTCGGCTATGTGGATGGTTATGAGTTGGGCAAAACGGTGTCAGACCCGCATCAATTTGTGCTTAACATCTTTTGTGTCGTTACAAATGAACAACGGGGTATGGCTCTGATCAAAAAGGTATTAAGAGAGCATAGGCTTGATTATACCCGGATAAAAATGGCCACGATGCCCTTTGAGGGCGGAGGAACCTATACGCTGAAATATGCCTCTAAGAAAGGCGTGACTGATTTTTCGTTATAATGCCTTCATCCTATCATTCAGGGCTTGTGTATCACGTAACGTGATGGAATAAGATTGGTTCATGAGGTGAAGATTATTACAGGTTGTTCGCTCATCTCCTCCATTAATGATGTTAACGCAAAGATAAGCCTCAGCGGCGGACCCGGACTTTATTTTTCAAGTCTGGGTCCGCTATTTCCATTTTTCTGAGATAAAACTGTTTAGGAATTGAAAGAGCAGGTTATATAAGGGATAAGATATTTCGCACTCACGCAAACTAAGGTGAAGATTACAGAAGGAGGTTGAACTTCAATGAGTATGAGCGTACATAATCTTATGGCTTTTAATCATCAGTTTTTTAGACCTCAGCCCGTTCTCAATCCTAAGCCGCAGAGATCAGAAGACAAAGTCCAGAGCTTTCAGGAAGTTCTCAATGAGAAGCTCAGTGCCTATGGCGATATGAAGAAATGAATCTTTACTAGGAACCACCAGATGCAGAATATATCGCAGCAAACTATAGAACCAGCAGAAGCAGGTGCCTTCCCGGATAGGGGGCACCTGCTTCTTTGTATATCTGGTTATTTAACTCTACTACCCGGTGCAGCTTAGAGTTTAATTTGTATTGCCCAAGGCTTGTTCTTTCATGGGCTACGGACGGACTTCGAAGAATTCGCAGCGGCTGCGCGAATAATAGGTTAAATCGCTGACCCGGGACTGGATAACAACATCCGAGTCTGTGAAACGGACCACCGTCGCACCTGAATTCACCAGATGGTCATCCTGGAATACACGGACGGGCAGCTTGCGGTCAATCGCTTCCTGCAGATCGCTGTCGGTCAGCAAAGGACGGTTGATGGGCATGGGATAATTCTCCTTTATATCGGGATAACTGCTCTACAGCAAATACAATTAGTATACCTGGGTCCAGGCTTCAAATCCACTTCGGCAGCTTCAGTCACCGGATTCCCACCGCGAACAGCGGATGAGATGAAGAAATCTGGGGACAACAGCGGCCGGAAGTCCAAATGTTCACCGCAGTGACGATGAAGCTTCAAGTTCAAACTTAAGTGCGTCTTATATGAATCATAAATATTTCCACCATAAACCGGGAGTCCACCGCGAACAGCGGATGAGATGAAGAAATCTGGGGACAACAGCGGCCGGAAGTCCAAATGTTCACCGCAGTGACGATGAAGCTTCAAGTTCAAACTTAAGTGCGTCTTATATGAATCATAAATATTTCCACCATAAACCGGGAGTTTGCCTCCTCAAAAAAAACATCTGCCTACTGTACACTAAATCTTGTAAGAGAAACCTTTGAGAGGGGTACAGAGGAATGAAAAAAGTAAAAAACCTGGCGCTGACGCTGGTTTCCATCATGCTCATGAGTTCGCTCGCGGCATGCGGAGGAAACAACAACGGCGGCAACAAGGCTGCAGAAGGAAATACAGGCGGCAACGCAGCAAGCACAAATGCACCGGCAACTGAAGGGGCTAATACAGAGCCAGCAGAGAAGGTGGAGCTATCCTTCTGGACACTGGGCAACGTGAACTATGAAGAGCTGGCTACTGAATACACTAAGGAACATCCGAATGTAACCATCAAGGTACAGAACACCGGTGACCAGACGGCCCACCACAACAACCTGACCACAGCGTTGTCGGCCGGTTCGGGCGCACCTGATATTTTCCAGCTTGAAATCGGTTTCATGGAACGCTTCCTGGGCGCACAGGACAAATTCTACAACCTGAACGATCTGGGTGCCAAAGACATCCAAGCCAACTATCTGGACTGGAAATGGAAACAGGCTTCTTCTATTGACGGCAGCTTCCAGCTTGGACTTCCGACAGATATCGGACCTACTGTAGTCTATTACCGTACCGATCTGGCTGAAGCAGCCGGCCTGCCAAGCGATCCTGAAGGGTTCAGCGCAGCGATCGATACCTGGGATAAATTCGCTACTGTAGCCAAAGCCTTCAAAGATAAAACCGGCAAGTACTTCTCCGATCTGACGGATCTTACGTACAACGCGCTGCGTGACCAGTCTGCTGACGAAATCTACTTCAGCAAAGCGGACGGAACCTTCATCGGCGACACCAATCCGCAAGTGAAGAAAGCGTATGATTTTACTGTAAAAGGCATTCAAGAAGGCTGGATCAGCAATGTTATGCTCTGGTCGCCTGAATGGGGCCAAGGCATGAACGACGGTTCGTTCGCAGTGGTTATGGGCCCGGCATGGATGGCTGGTAACATCAAGAGCAACGCACCTGATTCCTCCGGTAAATGGAAAATTGCCCAGCTTCCTGAAGGAGCCGGCAACTGGGGCGGTTCATTCATCACCCTTCCTAAGGAAGGCAAGCATTCGAAAGAGGCTTATGATTTCATCCAGTGGCTTGTTAACAAAGACAACCAGCTGGAGTCCTTCAAGACCAAAGGTCTGATGCCTTCCATCCCTGCACTGTATGAAGATCCTGCATTCGTAGACTTCAAGGATGATTTCTTCGGCGGTCAGCAGACAGCTGTTGAATTCGGTAAAGCGGCTAACCGCGTTAAACCGGTATACTACGGACCGCTGCATGACCAGACGGATACCTTCTTCAAGAATGCGCTCAAGAACGTACTTGAGAAGAAAGCTGATCCGGCAAAAGAGTGGGAAGATGCTGTAAAGCAGTCGAAAACTCTTGCAGAGCGCGGCTAAATTCCTTGTGACGCTAATCTTAGTCTATTGAGGAAGACGATTCCTCAAATGTCCGGATTCACGGAGAGCTTCATCCTCTGTGAGTCCGGATTTATAAATATAACAACGAATATATTCACGCTGTACTTTATCCTTCTATTTCCCGCTGAAACGGATACCGTCCTATAGAGGGCGGCATAGCCGTTTCTGCTTGCGTTATGAATTCACTGGAGGTGTGACATGGCTGAGCCCGTATTAGCGAGTCCGCATGCCGAGAGCAAACGTCCTTTTTTGACCGAACAAAGACGGAGCCGCTTCACTGCGTATACATTTATTTCACCGTTCTTTATTCTGTTCTCGATATTCGGACTGTATCCGATCTTCTTCACATTCTATTTATCATTCTTCAAGTGGGATGCCTTAGGTCCCATGAAATACGTGGGCTTCAAAAACTACGATCTGATCACAAGCGATCCGACCTTCTGGATCTCATTCAGCAACACGCTGATCATGGGCCTGATGGGTACAGTGCCGCAGGTGTTCCTGGCGCTGCTTCTGGCTGTGCTGCTCCACTCGGGCATGACCCGGTTCAAAAAGACATTCCGTATTCTCTATTTCATGCCGAATATCACTTCCATCGTGGCCGTTACGCTCGTATTCAGCACCCTGTTCGGCAACAACGGGATGATCAACTGGCTGCTTAACGGAATCGGTGTAGAGAGCATGGCGTTCAACTCCGGCTGGTGGGGAGTCAAAATCGCCATTTCAACGATGGTGATGTGGCGCTGGACGGGCTATAACGCGATTCTGTTCCTCTCCGGACTGCAGAGTATCCCGATGGATCTGTATGAATCCGCCCGGATCGACGGGGCTAACCGCAGACAGCAGCTGTTCTCCATCACCTTGCCGCTGCTCAAGCCGTTTATTATTTTCGTAACCCTGCAATCGACGATTGGTGCCCTGCAGCTCTTCACAGAGCCGTATGTCTTCCTCGGCCAATCCGGAACCGGATCTACCCGGCAGGAAGGTATTACGATGGTTACCTATTTGTATAGCGAAGCATTCCGCAACGGATTCTTCGGTACTGCGGCGGCTACAGCAGTTCTGCTGTTCCTCGTTACGATACTGTTCTCTGTCCTGAATATGCTGATTTCCAGAAGCGGCAGCAGAGAGACTGGAGGGAAAAAAGCGTGAGCACACTGCGTATGTTCAGAAAAAAACCGGATGATCTCGGCTTTTTCGGCAAGCTGGGTTTCTATTGTCTTCTGATCCTCGGGGCACTGGTCTCTATCTTCCCGTTCTATTGGATGTTCGTCGTTGGTACGAATGACAAGGGAGCCGTGTTCCATGTACCGCCGCTATTGACGGTTGGAGACCAGTTCTTCGACAACTTCAAGCGTGTGCTGGAAAAATCGGACTTCTTCCAGGCGCTCGGCAACTCGCTGTTCGTATCGTCCATGGTGACGATCTCGGTCGTGTTCTTCTGTACACTGGCCGGTTATGCGTTCGCCAAATATGAATTCCCGGGTAAAAATATGCTGTTTGTATTCGTAATCGCTACACTGATTGTTCCGCAGCAGCTCGGGGTATTGCCGACCTATGTTATTATGGCTAAGCTGCACTGGATTGACAGCTTCAAGGCGCTGATTGTGCCGGCGATGGTTAATGCCTTCGGGATTTTCTGGATGCGCCAGTACATATCCGCTGCGGTTCCAACCGAGCTGATTGAAGCCGGACGGATCGACGGAGGCGGGCACTTCAGAATTTTCTGGAAGATTGCGGTGCCGGTAATTACACCTGCAATGGCTACACTGGGTATTCTCAACTTCATGACTGTATGGAATGATTTCTTCTGGCCGCTGGTGGTGCTGAAGAACAAGGAGCATTATACAATACAGATTGCTCTGCAGCAGCTGTTCACTACCCGTGACGGTCTGGATTATGGAATGATTATGTCTGCAACCTTTACGGCAACCTTGCCGCTGCTCGTCGTATTCCTGCTGTTCAGCCGCTGGGTTATTGCCGGTCTGACCTCAGGCGCTATCAAGAGCTGATGAACTGTTATTGGCTGTAACAGGAAATATAGAATGCTGTGAAGAATAATAATGGACAGAGTCAGCAGGAGGAAGGGACCATACATGAAGCTCCGCCGCAAGATCTTGTTCGCTATTATTCTTCTCGTATTCATTCCCGTGATCGTCATGGGGATTGTTACGTATGTCAATTTCTCCAATGCCATGGAGAAGAAATCAAGCAATTTTTATTGGATTTCACTGCTGGAGACGGACCGCAAGCTCAAGTTCGCACTCAGCGAGATTTCATCGATTACCAATTCTGCGATCACGCAGCCGGCGATTCAGCAATCGCTCAAGCAGCAGAACTTTGTGCTTACCTATGACCGCAAGCAGGAGATTAACAATCTGCTGATCAATCATCCGATGGTCACTTCCTTCAGTCTGTACGGTAAAGACCGGCTGCTCTATCAATATAATGCGCCGATGTCTTTTGCCGATATGCATAAACAGGTCTGGTTCGGAGCGATGGAGAGCGCTGAAGGGCGTCCCGTCTGGTCCGGTCCCGGAGAGAACGGCTCGGCAAGCGCGGGCAAACCGGTGCTGGTACAGGCCAGAGTCATTAAAGATTATTATTCACTGGAGGATATCGGCTATCTGGTTGTGTACGTCAAGCCGGATTTGCTCGATCAGATCTTCTGGGAAGCGGCGACCCTGAAAAAAGGGGATATTCTGCTGGTGAACAAGCAGGGCAATATCGTCTTCAATAAGTCCGGAGAGTATATTGGACAGCGGACGGATTTTCCTTTTTTGCAGGAGAATTATACCCAGGAGCAGGACTATTACATTGACAATTATCAAGGGGAGCGGTCTCTGATCACTTTCCTGCCTTCACATAATACAGACTGGTATCTCGCCGCCATTACCCCGATGAATCTGATTTCATCGGAATCGGTGTCCATCCGCAATATCGCAATTATTCTTGGGATGGTATCGCTGCTGTCTGCTTTTCTGTTCGACCATTATTTCATCCGCAGGCTTGTCCGCAGCATTAACAGTGCGGTGAACGGGATGAAGCGGGTCAAGCAGGGGATATTCATGCCGATCACGGTGCCGCTCCGTGCCAATGATGAGAGCGATTCGCTGATCGACGGCTTCAACCGGATGAGCTCGCAGATCAATGAGCTGATCGAGCAGGTACAGACCGAGCAGGGGCGCAAGAAGGAAGCGGAGATGCAGGCGCTGATGGCGCAGATTAACCCGCATTTCATCTATAATTCACTGGAATCCATTAACTCGATGGCGGTGCTGGCCGGCAACAGGGATATCAGCAAAATGGTCATCTCGCTCGGCAGGCTGCTGCGCATCAGCATCAGCCAGAATCAGGAGCTGATTCCGCTGCAAATGGAGTTCGAGCATGTCCGCCACTATCTTGATATTCAGAAGTTCCGTTTCGAAGAGAAATTCTCGTATGAGCTGGACCTGCCTGATTCCCTGAAGATGGTGATGACCCAGAAGCTGATTGTCCAGCCAATCGTAGAAAACGCTTTATATCACGCCATTGAGCAGATGGAGGAGCATGGCACCATTACGGTCAAAGCCCAGGAGAACGGCAAGGATATCATTATTATCGTTAAGGATAATGGGCCGGGCTTTGACCTTGCGGTGCTGATGAGCCAGTGGAACAAGGAACGTGCCAATCTGAGAAAATACAGCGACAGCGGGGTGGGGCTGAAGAATGTACATGAGCGCCTGAACATCCGGTTCGGCAATCCTTATGGCATTCTGGTCTGCTCATCCCCCGGCTTCGGATCAGCGGTTTGTATCCGGATTCCGAAGATTCAGCCATCATGAGAAGGAGAAACGGAATGAAGGACCAGCGGAACGTTGCGAGATGGTTGACCAATTGGGGATGGATTCTGCTCTACATCGTGCTGATGTCCGGTGCGGTCTGGTTCATTACGCAGGAGGACCGGGAGCCGATTGAAGATAACTCTCCTGAGAAAATCACCTTAACGTTCCGGCACTTCTGGAACAAGGAGCATGACCGGCCGCTGCTGGCCATCTTCGAGGAGGTTGTGCGGAGCTACCAGGAGAGCCATCCGAACGTGAAGGTGAACTTCGAAGGACTGGACCAGAACATTCACCGGGAACAGAAGCTGAAGAGCGAGATGGTGACGGGTACGCCGCCGGATATGTTCGTTTTGTTCGGCGGGGCGGAGATTGAGCCTTATGTCCGTTCGAACCGGCTGATGGATCTGACCGAGTTCACGGACCTGAACGGATTAAGCAATCAGTTCAAGGACCTGCATCTGTGGACCTTTAACAAACATATTTATGGCCTGCCCATTGAAGGCAATGCAGAGCCGCTCTATTACAACAAAACCATTTTTCATAAGCTTGGACTGGGAATTCCGGAAACAGTGGCTGAACTGGACGAGACGATTGTGAAGCTGAAGCAGGCGGGCTATATCCCGTTCGCGCTAGGGAATGAGGACCGCTGGCCTGCCGGGATCTTCGCCCATTACTTAATGGACCGCTATGCCGGGCCGGAGCTGATTCAGGAGCTGGTGACAGGCGAGAGTGAAGCCGGATTTCAGAACAGCGGCTATATGAAGGCCTTCCAGCATCTGAACCGGTGGATCGGCGAGGGCGCTTTTAGCAGTGAATCAAACGATACGTCAACCGAGAATGCAGTGCGTCTGTTCACTGACGGGAAGGCGGCGATGTATCTTAACGGAAACTGGGACATCAACCTTTTCTCAGGCCAGACAGCTCCGGCGGAATTCCAGAATCAGGTGGGTGTGATTCCGTTTCCGGCGCTGGTCAAAGGGGCGGAGCCGTCGATTGCCGGCGGCTACACCATGGGGATCGGGCTGTCATCGAGCCTCACTGGTGCGAAACGGGAAGCTGCGCTGGAGCTGATGAAAGGCTTTTATACCAAGGAAATCCAGACGCGTATAGTGTATGAAGGCCTGAGAATACCTTCAATGCGGATTGCCTTCGATCCGGATAAGACCGGACCGGTATTCGCCCAGGTGATGGAGCTGATGGAAGAGAGCCACCAGAGCTTCGTGCCCTACGATAATCTGTTGTCGCCTGAAGTGAAGAAGACATTCTTAAGTGTGATTGAAGAGATGATCGGTGGAGGAATGCAGGCCGATCAGGCTTTGCAGCAGCTGCAAGACGCGTCCAAGCAATACTGGAATCTGATCCGGAGCTCGGACGTTCAATAAAGCCTGGGGGGGTGCAATAAAATGAGTGAGCATCAGGAGAAATATAAAGTATTGCTCGTGGATGATGAGCCGATTATTCTGCGCAGCCTGAAGGTTGCGATTCCTTGGGAAGAGCTGGGTTTGACTATTGTTGGTGAAGCGAAGAACGGGGAGGCCGCTCTGCAGCTGATTCAGGAGACCTCACCGCAGATCATCATCAGTGATATCCGTATGCCGGTCATAGACGGGATTGCGCTGATGAAAGAGGTGCTGCCGCGCAGCTCCAAGCTGATTTTCATCTTCATCAGCGGGTACGGCGAGTTCGAGTATGCCCGGGAAGCTTTGCGGCTCGGCGCGTTTGATTATCTGCTGAAGCCGATCGATCATGAGGAACTGGCGGTCATGCTTGCCCGGGCCAGAGAACGGCTCGACCGCCAGAAGGAGAATGAGCAGCTGATGCTCTCCGTCCAGACCTTGTCGCTGCTTGCCCGCGAGCGGATGCTGGCCGAGTTCACGCTCGGCAATCCGCGCCCGCTGCAGCATCTGAAGTGGCTGGAGAACAGTGAGCTTGAGGAAGAATATTTCATGGCCGTTGTCCGTCTGGACGACTATGCCGGCCTCACGGCCAAGTGGAGTGCAGAAGAGAAGCATCTCTGGCTGTTCGCGGTCCGCAATATTCTGGAGGAATGGTCGCTGGAGAACGGGGCGCTGTCGATCTTTCCGTTCTATAACGGGGAATGGATACTGCTCTTCCCGGCCGCCATCAGCACCGGCAAAAGAGCGCTAGGTGAACAGCTGATCACCGGCATCAAGAGGTACTCTAAGCTGAACTGCTCTGTGGGCATCAGCCGCACCACCCGGGGGATAGATCAGTTAAGCACGGTGTATCCCTTGGCCGCGCAAGCCTTGTATCAGCGTTTCTATTCCGGGCAGGCGGGCGTGTTCATCGAAGAGGAGACGGCAGCAGCCGGCAGCCGTGAGGTGAAATATCCCAAGGAGCTGGAGCTCTCGCTGATTGAGAGTATCCGCACATTGAACCTGGAGCGTATGCTTGCCCTGTTTGATGAAATGTCTGTCTTCATAGAATCCCAGGCCCTGCCGCAGCAGCTGGCGGAACGCCTGATTATTGAGATGAGTGTGGTGCTGTACAGGCAGTTCGAGCATCTGAACACGCACAATGAATGGTCGGTAGAGAGTCTCTTGAGTAAGCTTCACGGCTTGGGAACACTGACGGATATGATTGAAGCGCTCAAGGCGGAATTCCGGGAATGGCTGCAGCAGAGTCACAGTACGGCCGCCCGCGAAGACGGGCGCAGCATCATTGAGAAAGTCAAACGGTACATTGAATCCAATTACCACAAGGATCTCAGCATCGAAGAGGTGTCCGAGGTGGCCGATCTCAGCATCAGTCATTTCTGCACCCTGTTCAAACAAATCTCGGGCTATACCTTCCTGGAATTCGTCACCCACTGCCGGATGGAGAACGCCAAGTACATTCTGCAGAACAGTACGGTGAAGGTCTATCAGGTAGCTCCAATGGTCGGTTATCAGGACCCGCGATATTTCACGCAAGTGTTCAAGAAAGCTACGGGCAAGACGCCGACGGAGTATCGTGAGGAGCATGTGAAGCAGGCTTAACGCAGTGGGGCGGCTCTAACCGTAAAGAGCAGATAAGGAAATATAGCATATAGACCATAGGAATGTAGGAATGTAGGAATGTAGGAATGTAGGAACATAGGGAAATAGGAACATAGGAACATAAGAATATAAGCATAAGGACGAGCACAAGCACTTTGGGCACCTTCGGGTGCTTTTTTTTATGGGCGTGCCCAGAGGCACGCATTATCTAGTTGGTGCAAGTCCAACCAAGA